>NZ_QLJK01000080.1:0-3076 GCF_003950715.1 Sphingomonas sp. S-NIH.Pt3_0716
CGCGCATGGTTCGCCCTCGCCTAAGCATGGGGATAGGCGCCGGCCCGTCCGGCGTAACCCCCGTTTCCTGCTTACTCCGAGGGCGGGCCAACTTCACCGCACGAACATACGGTCTAGGGGCTACTCAAGTTGACACCCTGCTAGAAGGATTAGAGCCTGAGCCTGAGCCTGAGCCTGAGCCTGAGCCTGAGCCTGAGCCTGAGCCTGAGCCTGAGCCTGAGCCTGAGCCGGATGCGGTTCGGTCACTAGCCAACTATATTCGTTCGGTAATGTCTATAACGGAGATATCTTTCGACAATCTCGCTGTAGCAATGCTGGAACCACAGCAGCATGTGCCAGTATCGATCCCCCTTCTTTCAGACATGATGCAATAGCTATGGGCGCACCGAAAGGGTCGCAGAACGCTCGAGACCACTAGAACTCGCTCATGGCGGCACCATTGGAACTAATGAACCAGCAGATAAATAAGCTGGAACGATCGCAGATGATATTTGCAAACATATCCGAACTCGCAAAGTATCTTTCTCCACATGTCAACGTCAGTTCAGGGAGATTTCTTCGGAATAAATCATGCCGTGTACTTATAGAGAATACGTTTTACAGACAGAACGGTCTGAAGCCGCAAACGATTCGAGAAACGTCCGACTTGGAGATCTCGCATGGCGTTATCGCAAACCAAAATCTCGAAATTCATCAGCTAAAAAATGACGTTAAACGGTTAAGAAAATTCACGGTCCACAATCCGAACCGGGTTGCGCCCCAAGATAAGCAATTCGAGGATCGGTCGGAATCGATCGATAACCTTTGCAGATGTTTATCAATTTTACTCGATAGCGTCAGCACTCTGGGATTTGCGCTTTCAGACGAAGGGATCGTGAACACCGCTGCCCGTCCAGGAAGCCGGCTGATCGTTCCCAAAATTCTTCTGTCCGACATCCAAGCTTGGTGTGCGAAAGACGTTGACGGGTGAACCCGGGCGGGGTGGGATTCGAACCCACGGTGGGCGCGAACCCACGGCGGTTTTCAAGACCGCTGCCTTAAACCACTCGGCCACCCGTCCAAACGCGGCGTTCCTAGAATCAAGAGATAGAAATAGCCAGCCCAAATTGATTTCCCAAGCGCCGCTAAGCGGCAGTGTCATCATCTCCATCCTCGAACTGCTTCCCAAGAACTGGCCCGCTAAGGAGGATCAACACCAAGCCGCCTGATCCGTGGCCTGCGCTCCAGCCCTTATCCCGGTTGAGCCCCATGGCCGATCTGCCGCACAGGTTACGCGAGAATATGGTCCTCTATGGGCCCTCTTGGCCAATGTCGGGATCGCCATCGCCAAATTCGTGGCGGCGGCGATCAGTGGCTCTTCGTCCATGCTGACCGAGGGGGGCCACTCGCTGGTCGACAGCGGCAACCAGGTCCTGCTGCTCTATGGCCAGGAAAAGGCCAGGCGCCCGGCCGACGCCACCCACCCCTTCGGCTATGGCCGCGAACTCTATTTCTGGGCTTTCGTCGTCGCCATCCTGATCTTTGCCGTCGGCGCTGGCGTCTCGATCTATGAGGGCTGGCTACATATTGCCGAGCCTGAGCCGTTGCGAGACCCGACGATCAATTATGTGGTGCTGGCGGTCGCGGTCCTGCTCGAGGGAACAAGCTGGGCCATCGCGGTGCGCGAGTTCAACGGCAAGAGGGGCTCAAGCAGCTGGTGGCAATCGATCCGCCGATCCAAGGATCTGGCCGGCTTCATCGTCCTGTTCGAGGACAGTGCGGCGCTAATCGGCCTTGGCATTGCGGGCATCGGAGTCTGGGCCAGTCATCATTATGCCGATCCACGGATCGATGGCGTCGCATCGATCCGTGGGTCTCATCCTGGCCGGGGTCGCCATGCTGCTCGCGCGCGAAGCCAAGGGGCTGCTGATCGGCGAAAGTGCCGATCCGGCGATCATTTCGGCGTTATGGGCCATTTTGGACAAGCGACCACAGATCAGCGCGGTCAATCATGTGCGCACGATCCACACCGCGCCCGATGCCGTGTTCGTGGCGATCAGTGCCGATTTCGTCGATGATCTGCCGATGGGAGACGCAGAGCGCCTGATCGAGGAAATTGAGCGCGAGATGAAGGCCTGCGTGCCCGACCTGACCTCCATCTACATCCGACCGGAAAAACAGGCGGATGCCGTGCAGCAATGGATCCTGCGCTCATCATTGGAGGGCCGGTAAGGAACGCAAGAAACAGCGGCAAGCCCTATCAGCCAAACCTCTGTCCTGACCGCCAGGACTGGAGGCGTTGATGCCCCCCCCTCACGCCTTCAACGTGCATGACCGGGCACCATGGACGCTTCCACGCGTTGAGAGGAGGAGATCGCCACGAAAGGATCAAAATGCCCCATCACAAGGAACGTCCTGCCCGCAAGGCCACCAGTCGCCTTGCGCTCTACCTCGTCTTCGCATTCATCGTTGCAGCCATCCTGGCTTTCATCTGGGTCAACATGCACGCCTGACCGGACGATAGCCCCTTAGTCCGCCCCGGGCCGCGCCACCGTCCGCGCCAGTTCATCGATCTGATCGACCGGGACACGTCTTGCTATCATCGCCATGGTATCCGGCGGCAGGCGCGCGTCGATGACATTCCCGTCTTGCTGCCAAAGCCGCAGGCGCGCGGCGAGATAGCCTGGCTTCTGCCCGGCAAGAATGGGCGCCGCCTTGCCAGCCGCATGACAATTGCTGCAGGCCGGCAGGGGCTGGCCGAAACGATCCAGTCCCGGAGAACTGGGCGAGGTCGCGTTATTCTTGAGCCCGGGCATCGCAGAGAAATAGGTCGCGAGCCTCGCCATGTCCTCGCGCCCGATCGTTGCCAGCGCCGTCTGCATGACCGCACTGCTGCGCTTCCCCGAGACATACTGGCGCATGCTGGCGAACAGATAGGACGCGCTCTGCCCAGCCAGGACCGGAATATCCGATTGCTCCCTCCCCCGACCATCGACGCCATGGCAGCTTGTGCATGCCGACAAGGTTGCAGGAGCAACGCCGGGCAGACGTCTTGCCTCGCCAGCCTGGGTCAGTGCTTGATATTGCGCCGCCGTCA
>NZ_QLJK01000081.1:0-3036 GCF_003950715.1 Sphingomonas sp. S-NIH.Pt3_0716
GGATAACGCTTCGTCTTCTTCGCAATCTGGGCCATCCGCCCCCGGCTCTGCTGCGTCCACATCCAGAGCCTGAATCACGCAGATACGCCTATGACAACCCCTGCCGCCGATTTCCCAAACAGCCTCTAAGAACATTCGAAACAGGTTTCGAAAGGCAGGAGGGCCAGCGGCCCTCGCGTATGGATGTCATTCCAGCGGGACCTTCGCGTCGCCGCTGGTCGGCCGAGGCTAAGGCCCGGATCATAGCGTCGAGTTTTGAGTCCGGCGCCAACATCGCAGAAATCGCACGGACGCATCCGCCTCGCCTGGTCGGTCTTCAGGCCACCATATTCCTTGCGCCAGCGATAGTATGTCTGCTCGCTGACTGCGATCCGGCGGCACGCCTCTGCTGTCGAGGCTCCCTGCGCCAGAACAATCTCAACTTCACGCAGCTTGCCGATAATTTCTTCCGGCTTGTGCTTCTTGCTCGGCATTCATCGTCCCTTTCGTGGTCCAGACTATCATAGTCTCTGGGCCACTCAGCGGGGGGCAGATCAGTTGGAAGTGTAAGACGCCGCAGGCGGCTCACTTCAAACTCCCTTGATCGTAACCCTCCGAGTTTTCCGGCTATCCGGCGTTCCGGGCTGAGGCTTGTCGCTAATTGTCGGATCCAAAGCTCCGGTGCTCGCGGCAATGCCAAAGCCGCAGAACGAAGATCGTCCCGCCCGCGATTTCATAGCGCATCTCATAATTGCCAACGATGATCCGACGGACCTCGCGCGGTTCATAGGCTTCCAGCTTCTCGCCAAGCCTGGGATAATCGAGCAGGCGATTAGGGGCGTGCGCAAGCTGCTGAACTATGCGAGCCGCAGCATCGGGTGCCACGGGTTTGAGGTGTTCGTGGAGGCGTACGAGATCCGACGAAGCCTTGGTGGTCCAATGGATCTTCATTTGGTCGGCGAGGGCAGCGGCGTATCCGTTCCAAGGCTATCAGCCCATGCCTGGATCGACTGATGGTCGATCACTCGCCCGGCATCTACATCCTCCAGGGCTTCCAGCGTCATTTTGTGCCGCTCTTCCTCCTGATCGACCCAAGCGGCCAGGGCCTGCTTCATCACCCATCCCCTCGATCGCTCCAAGCGCGTGGCCACAGCTTCAACCTTTTCGGCAAGTCCGAGGGGGACATGCGCCGTCAACACCTTCGTTTCTGAAGCCATGATCTATCACTCGTTATCACGATGATTAAAATATAATCACGATTGGCGGGGTAAGCAAGAAGGATGGCAGAACGAGGGCTCCGCGTTGATCCAAGGCTTCAGTCGCCGGCCGGAGGCAACTCCACGGGGACTGACTTTGACGACGCGAGCGCAAGTGCGACAGTGTAAAGTTGCCGCCAATGCTCCGCCTTTCGCAACTGGACAAGCTTCGGGCTTGGCAAAGCCTCCTTCCACCTCGCGAGACGCCAGGCCAGAAACCCATCGTATAGCGCCACCGTGACCTCGCGCAGGTTGGCGCTGTTCGCATTCAGAAAATTGGCGAACTCGACGATGTGCCTGAGATAAGCCCGGATCGTGTTCGGTGATGCCCGGCTCTGTTCGAGATGCACGATCCAGTTGCGGAGGCTTGCGATGACATCACCACTGTCATCGAGTACCGTCCACGACCGGCTACCGTCTGGCATCTCGATGCGCGCAGCCTGCCAGAGCGACGGCAGATTCGAAGTGGACACGGTGGCAGATACTGTTGGGGAACCTCGGCAACTGCACGGCCTTCCCCCACACACTGGACACAGATTACATGGACAGTTGCGGTGCTGCGATTAACATAATCTCTGTTATCGAACTTAAATCTTGTAAGCGCCATTTAGAAATGACACACCCCCGCTAGATAGAGATGACACAGTTTGGATCATCGGCGGAGCGCTGCTGTCATGTTCATCCTTCGCGTTGGAGGATGTGCGATAATGGCGGTGCTGGTGATGAGCGATGGCGAGCTTTCGCGTTTCGATACCTTGATGCGCGTGGATCGTGGGGAGCTGCGGCCGACGGATGCGGCGCGGCTTTTAGGCATTGAGCGGCGGCAAATTTATCGGCTGTTGGATCGGTTAAGAGCCGAAGGTGCTGCCGGCTTGGTGTCAGCCAAGCGCGGCCGGCCCAGCAACCGGCGCTATGCCGATGATTTTCGGGAGCGCGTGGTCGCGATCGTGCGTGAGCATTATTATGATTTCGGCCCCACGCTGGCCCGTGAGTATCTGGCCGAACGGCACGATATTCATCTGGCCTGCGAGACGTTGCGCCAGTTCATGATCAAGGCCGGGTTGTGGAAGGATCGCGAAGCCCGGCGCCCTCGCCCATATCAGCCACGCTACCGGCGCGACTGCCGGGGCGAGCTGATCCAGATCGACGGGTCGAAGCACTGGTGGTTCGAGGATCGCGGGCCGCAATGCACCCTGCTCGTCTATATTGATGATGCGACCAGCGAACTGATGCACCTCAAAATGGCCGAAAGCGAGAGCACCTTCGCCTATATGGATGCGACGCGGGAGTATATCGAGCGGCACGGCAAACCGGTGGCCTTCTATTCCGACAAGCACAGCGTGTTTCGGAACGCCAAAGCCAGCGCAGCACGCGGCGATGGCATGACACATTTCGGACGTGCGCTGGATGCGCTGAACATCGAGATTATCTGCGCCAACTCGCCGCAGGCCAAGGGCCGGGTCGAACGGGCCAATGCCACATTGCAGGATCGCCTAGTCAAAGCGATGCGTCTGGAAGGCATATCGTCGATCGAGGAGGCCAACGTCTTTCTCGACAGCTATATGGCCCGGCATAATGCGCGGTTCGCTCGCCCCGCCTTTGACGTGCGCGACCTGCACCGTCCCCTCGCCCCGCATGACGATTTGCGCTCGATCATGGTCTGGCGGGAGCAGCTGTCATCGGTCCTGCAATTCTCCGCAAAAGTGGGCTTTGAAAATTCCCTAGTTGGTGGCCCCTTCATCTCATTCTGCCGGGGCTAGCCCCGGCAGAATGAGATGAGCCGACATCGTCCTCATCTCCT
>NZ_QLJK01000082.1:0-2995 GCF_003950715.1 Sphingomonas sp. S-NIH.Pt3_0716
CAAGTTTGATGTCCGATCTCTAACCAGGCGGAATAAGCCCGATCAGAAACCGCTCATTTTCAGGAGCCATTCCTGCACAATATATTCTAGTGGAATATATCGAGACATATAGGAACGGCCTAAATTTATCTGAATCCCTACGCCTGAAAGCCGTAAGAACCCAGGGCCGCCGCCCACATGTCCCTTCATCTAAATCACAATGTCAAAGAGCCGCACCGACATCAAAACCGGACAACCAGTGTTCCCCAAACTCTCGTTCAGAGGACCAGTGTCCGTCTATGTGGGCGACCGTTCCGAGCGCTTCCGTTTGGCAGCGCCCCGTCCGGTGAAAAGCCCTCTAGGCGGGGCATTTGATTCGGTCAACCGCGAAATTCCGCCCTTTTTGAATTTCCCCTCCAAAAGTTGAGAATGCGGCCCCTCCCGATTGCGTGAAAAGCCCGGTCTTTCGGGCATTTCGGAGATTTCACGCGCTTGTAATAAAAATGCGTTTCCGGAATCGGATTGGGCGCCGGGTCCCACGCCTCTCCATCCGAATCCCGATCCTGCTGCGGCAAGAATCGGGAATCAGGGGAGAATCGGTGCGAGAATCAGGCCAGCGGCTCGCCTTCCCACAATTCGGTATCGATCTGCGCCTGCGCATCGCGCGGGTAACGCGGCCCCGACACCGCCCTGAAATCGAACAGACTGTCGACGCGGTCGAGCAGCGGACGCGGCAGATCGAGCCTGGCCGCCGCCAGATCCTCGTCGAGATGGACCATGTTGGTCGTGCCGGGAATCGGCACGATGAAATCACGACGGGACAGCAGCCAGGCTAGGCAGAGCTGCGCCATGGTGCAGCCCGCTTCGTCGGCGAGCCCCTTGAGCTTCGTTGCCAACACCAGATTATGGGCAAGGTGGGGCGGCTGGAAACGCGGCATGGCGCCACGAATATCCCCCTCCGGCACGCCCTGTGGCCCAATCCCGCCGGCGAGCAGACCGCGGCCGACCGGCGAAAAGGCGACGAAGCCGATGTCGAGTTCCGCGCAGGCGTCGAGCACGGCAACCTCCGGGTTGCGGCTCAAGGGAGAATATTCGGTCTGCACTGCGGTGATCGGATGGACCGCATGGGCGCGGCGAATCGTCGCTGCCGACATTTCCGACAGGCCGATCGCGCCGATCTTGCCTTCCTCCACACCGCGCACCAGCGCGCCGACCGATTCCTCGATCGGCACCTGCGGGTCCAGGCGATGGAGATAATAGAGATCGATATGGTCGGTCCTGAGCCGACGCAGCGAATCCTCCAGCACGCGGGTGATCGCCTGGGGCGAGCCGTCGAGGCCGCGCTTGCCGTCAATCTCCGCCAGCACGCATTTGCTGGCGAGGGTGAAATCGGCCCGGCGGTCCATGATGGTGCGGCCAAGCAATTCCTCATTGGCGCCGAAGCCATAGAGCGCAGCGGTGTCGAAGAAGGTCACGCCGGCATCGAGCGCATGGCGCAGCAGCCGTTCGGCCTCATTCGCCGACGGGCGCGGCAGATAGGCATGGGAGAGGTTCATACAGCCAAGGCCGATGGCGGAAACGGTAAGTGCGCCCAGGCGGCGGGTGGGAAGAGCGGTCGTCATGGGGTGGGAAACATCCTGTCGGTTGGGGCCGTGCATGGCGCAAGAGATAGGTCCGCCTCTCCGCTCTGTCATGCCCTTGGTCATGCCCTTGGTCATGCCCTCACCCGGCAGGACGAAAGAAGATGGGGTTTACCCGGCTTAATAAAGCCAATCTTGCCCGGCGGGCGCAGCGGGGTCATTTCGACGGCACATTATAGACCCTTATGCCGCCCTGCGGCGCGAGCGAGCCCATGACCCCGAACCTTACCCATCTTCAGCGCCTTGAGGCGGAGAGCATACATATATTGCGGGAGGTAGTGTCGGAGGCGGAGCGGCCTGTGATGCTGTACTCGGTGGGCAAGGATTCGGCGGTGATGCTGCATCTGGCCAAGAAGGCCTTCTATCCCTCGCCGCCGCCCTTCCCGCTGCTGCATGTCGACACCACCTGGAAGTTCCGCGCGATGTACGACCTGCGCGACAAGGCCGCGCGCGACGCGGGCATGGAACTGCTGGTCCATCATAATCCCGAGGCCCAGGCCCGCGGCATCAACCCGTTCGACCATGGCGCGCTCCACACCGACATGTGGAAGACGGAAGGGTTGAAGCAGGCGCTCGACAAGTTCGGCTTCGACGCGGCCTTCGGCGGCGCGCGCCGCGACGAGGAGAAGAGCCGTGCCAAGGAGCGCATCTTCTCCTTCCGCACCGCCTCGCACGGCTGGGATCCCAAGAACCAGCGGCCCGAACTGTGGAACCTCTATAATGCCCGCAAGGCCAAGGGCGAGAGCATCCGCGTCTTCCCGATCAGCAACTGGACCGAGCTCGACATCTGGCAATATATCCAGCTTGAGGGCATCGAGATCGTGCCGCTCTATTTCGCCGCCCCCCGCCCCACCGTCGAGCGCGACGGCATGCTGCTGATGGTCGATGATGACCGCTTCCCGCTTGAACCGGGCGAAGTGCCGGTCGATCGCTCGATCCGCTTCCGCACGCTGGGCTGCTATCCGCTCACCGGCGCAGTCGAGAGCGAGGCATCGACCCTGTCGGAGGTAATCCAGGAGATGCTGCTCACCACCACATCCGAGCGCCAGGGTCGCGCCATCGACAAGGATGCCGGCGGCGCCGGCATGGAGAAGAAGAAGCAGGAGGGGTATTTCTGATGTCCGACGTGATCACACAGGACCCCGTCTACCAGACCGATGCGCTGATCGCGCAGGACATCGACGCCTATCTCGACGTCCACCAGCACAAGACCATGCTACGCTTCATCACCTGCGGCAGCGTCGATGACGGCAAGTCCACCCTGATCGGGCGGCTGCTCTATGATTCGAAGATGATCTTCGAGGATCAGCTCGAGGCGCTGCAGGCCGATAGCAAGCGCGTCGGCACGCAAGGCGGCGAGATCGACTTCGCCCTGC
>NZ_QLJK01000083.1:0-2803 GCF_003950715.1 Sphingomonas sp. S-NIH.Pt3_0716
GTAACCGTCCGATTGTTACCGCGGTGGTTGGGCCTTGAAGCGAGTGGCGAGTTCGGGATCGTCCAGGAAGTCGTCGAGAAAGCTGTGCCAGGTCTGGGTGGTGCGGCGTGCTTCTCGAAGCATATCTGACAGTTCATCGACGCCATCGTCGGTGAGGGCCGTAATGGTCTCATCCGGGCCAGTGTAAACGCTGATGATGCTGCCGTATGTCAGATTGTCATCGTTCCAGACGATGGCTTCCAACAGCTCCACGTCCTCACCAAGCATTTTGGCAGCATAGTCCAGCGTGCGCACGTGAGTGATCGTGGCCATCAGGCTACCTCTGCCAATGGTACCAAGGGCTTCCATTTCCAAGGCAACAATTCGTCGATCCGGTTGATCTTGTGATCGTGGATACGGCCGAGCACGTCGGCTAGATAAGCCTGCGGGTCCAGACCGTTCATCTTGGCACTTTCAATAAGCGTCATGGCCCGTGCCAGGGTTTCAGCGCCTGCTTCGGAGCCGGCGAAGAGCCAGTTGCGTCTTCCCAGACCAATAGGTCTCACGGCTCGCTCAGCGGCATTGTTATCGATGGCGACGCGCCCGTCTTCGATGAACAATGAGAAGGCATGCCAGCGACCCAAGCCATAACGAATGGCGCTGGCCAGATCGCCCTTGACGGGGATGCGGGTGAGTTGCTGCTCGGCCCAGGCGCGCAACGCCTCGAGTTTGGGTTTGCTATGCTCCTGGCGGACGGCACGCCGAACATCCGCGGGCTTCCCGGCGATTTCACGCTCGATGTCGTATAGCTGGCCGATGCGATCGAGGGCTTCTCGCGCTATCGGTGATTTGTTCGCTTTCCAGATGTCATGGAAGTCACGCCGCCAATGGGCAAAGCAGGCAGCTTCCAGGAAGCGCGGTTCGCCGTCTGCGCCGGGCTCATAGAGCTTCGCATATCCCTTGTAGGCGTCGGCCTGGAGAATGCCGCTCGCATTGCAAAGGTGGTTTTGCACGTGCTCCGCCTTCCAGTTGGGAGCAAAGCGATAGACCACACCCGGCGGTGCCGCCCCGTTCCACGGGCGCTGATCGCAGACATAGCCCCAGATCCTGCCTTGCTTCACGCCCTTACCGAGCCCCTTGGCCCGCCGTGTGTGATCCAGCACCTGGATCGGTGTATCATCGGCGTGGATGACGATGCTGGCCAGGACCGATGCCTCAATACGCTCGATCAGGGGCTGCAGGGTTCGCATCGCTTTGCCGCACCAGTCAGCCAGCGTGCTGCGGGGAATGTCAGCGCCCATGCGGGTAAGGATTTCATTCTGCCGGTACAGCGGCAAGTGATCGTCGAACTTTGAGACGAGCACGTAGGCAAGCAGGCTGCTTCCGGCCATGCTGCCGGGGATTGGGCGGCTCGGAGCCGGCACCTGCACCATTTTCTCACAGCAGCGGCAGGATTTTTTCGGCCGCGCTACCTCGATCACCTTCAGTTTGGCGGTAATCATTTCGATGATTTCGCTCACGTCCTCGCCGACGAGGCGTAACTCGCCCCCGCAATCGGGACAAGCGCTGCCCGGGTCGAGTTCTTTTCGCTCGCGCGGCGTGTCGGACGCAACGCGCGGACGCCGGGCCATGGCCCGTGCGCTGTCTACATGCGCAGTGGCTTCATCCTCTTCGACATCGCTCGGCAAAGCGACGGTTTGTGCCGCAGCGACCAGAATGTCCTCCAGGGCCAGTTCCAGCTGCTCGATCTCGCGTTCGATCTTTTCCGAGGACTTGCCGAAGGCCTGTTTCTTCAGTTTGGCAATGCGCAGACGCAGGGCCTGAACCACCAGATCATGTGCACGGACCGTTGCCGCCAGCTTCGCGTTTTCCGCCTGCAAGTCGGCGATTATCGCCTTCAGCAAAGCTGGGTCTTCGGGAAGGTTTTGCGCCGCGCTCAGCATGATCCTGCTTACCAGCCAGGGGCAGGAATATCCATGAAAACAGGTAGATTCAGGAACAAAAGTCAGCCCACGTGAGCAGGCGGCGCGCCCCAATTTGGACGCCTCCAGTCGATGCCTTCCCAAAGCATCGCAAGCTGGGCCGAGGTCAGCCGCGCCGTCCCATCCGCCGCAGAGGGCCAAGGAAAACGGCCACGCTGCAAGACCTTGTAGTACAGGCAAAATCCTTGCCCATCCCAGTACAGCAGCTTCACCCTGTCGCCGCGTCGCCCTCGAAAAGCGAACACCGCGCCGCTTGCCGGTTTCTGTCGCAGCACCGTCTGGGCAAGCTGGCCAAGGCCAGAGATGCCTTTGCGCATATCAGTGACGCCGCAGGCCAGATAAACTCGCACGCCAGTTCCCGGGCCGATCACGCCGCCTCCACGCAGCGGATGAGCTGGGTCAAGGCGATGGCCTCGATGTCGCTTCCAAAGCGCAAAGTCCGGCCTTGCGTCAGGCGCAACTCCACCATGCACGTCCCGCCTGGGCTTGTGCTGCGGGCGACGTCAGGGCTCTGAGCGGCAGGCATCTCCACAGGCAGAAAGACTGGCTCCGGTGGGGCCAGCAAGAACCCGCGCTTCTTCAAATCATGTCGCCAAGTGTAAATCTGCTGCCGGGTTACATCATGGCGCCGGGCTACCTCTGCCAGCGTCGCGCCATTGACGCCGACGGATCCGATGATCTCCAGCCTATGCTGGTCCGTCCACCGGCGCCGTCGTTCCTGACCCAGTATTTCCGCCCTCATCGCAATCCCCGATCAAGAGACGTCGTTAGCGACGTCGCTATGACCGTCTCTTAAGAAATTATCGCTCCATTAGGCAGGCGGTCCCAATCGGACGGTTACG
>NZ_QLJK01000084.1:0-2604 GCF_003950715.1 Sphingomonas sp. S-NIH.Pt3_0716
TGCTGATTCCGAGGGAAGCCGCCCCCTCATTCCGAAATGATGCCGCCCCCCTGTTCCGAGAATTACTCGCCCCCTGATTCCGAGATGATGTCGCCCCCTTTGCGGGGATGACGATGAAGGTCCGCTGCTGGGATTAGGTTTGCTTCCTTTGGGTTGTCCGAGGGAGGGAGCCGATGTCGGCGGAGCGATTGAGTATGCGACGGGTTCGCGAGATTTTACGGTACCGGTTTGAGCAGGGGCTGGGTCACAAGGCGATTTCGTATCGGGTGGGCGCCGCGCCCTCGACGGTGCGCGAGACGCTGAGGCGCGCAGCGGTTGCGGGCCTGGCGTGGCCGCTCGGCGAGGATGTCAGCGATGCGGTGCTGGAGGCGGCGCTTTACCGCGCCGCGGGCACCAAGACTGGCCATCGCCGCTGTCCCGAACCGGACTGGGCGGCGATCCACCGCGAGCTGAAGCGCAAGCATGTGACGCTGCAGATCGTGTGGGACGAATATATCGCGCAGCACCCGGAAGGCTATCGCTACAGCCGGTTCTGCGATCTCTACCGTGGCTGGGCGGCGAAGTTGCCGGTCACGATGCGGCAGACCCACGCCGCCGGCGAGAAGCTGTTCGTGGACTATGCGGGCGACAAGGTGGCTGTTGTGGTCGACCGGCTGACCGGCGAAATCCGCGACGCGCACATCTTCGTGGCGGTGCTGGGTGCATCGAGCCTGTCCTATGCCGAGGCGAGTTGGACCGAGACGCTACCCGACTGGATCGCGGCGCATGTGCGGGCGCTGGAAGCCTTCGGCGGCGCGCCTGCCCTGTTCGTGCCGGACAATGCCAAGGTCGCGGTGATCAAGGCCTGCCTTTACGATCCACAGGTCAACCGCAGCTATGCCGAGATGGCGGCACATTACGACAGCGCGGTGCTGCCGACCCGTCCGCGCCGCCCACGCGACAAGGCCAAGGTGGAGGCCTGCGTGCTGATCGTCGAGCGCTGGCTGTTCGGGCGCCTTCGGCATCGGATCTTCTATAGCCTGGCCGAACTCAACGCCGCGATCGGCGACCTGCTCGCCGACCTCAATGACCGCCGTATCATGCGCCGCGTGGGCCAGACCCGGCGCCAGCTGTTCGAGGCCATCGACAGGCCTGCGCTGAAAGCTCTGCCGCTGGAACCCTATGTCTTCGCCGAATGGCGGCGGCGGCGCGCTGGTCTCGATTATCATGTCGAGATCGAGCGCCATTATTACTCGGTCCCGTATCGCTTCGCGCGCGAGCCGGTCGAGGCGCGGATCACCGCGCGTACGATCGAACTGTTCCACAAGGGTGAACGGATCGCCGCCCATATGCGCGGCTCCGGCAATGGCCGGCACACGACGATATCCGAGCATATGCCGTCATCCCACCGGCGCTTCGCCGACTGGACGATCGAACGCATCGCCACCGAGGCGGCCGCGATCGGCCCCTGTGCCGCCCTGCTGTGCGAGAAAATCCTGACCGATCGCCCGCATCCCGAGCAGGGCTTCCGGGCCTGCCTGGGCATCGTGCGCCTGGTGAAGGGCTTCGGCCGCGAACGGGTCGAAGCGGCGTGCAGCCGGGCGCTCGATATCGGCGCACGCACCTATGGATCGGTCAGGTCGATCCTCGACAACCGGCTCGATCAGACGCCCGCGCCCCGGCAGGCGCGCGACGATCGGACGATCACCCACCCGAATATCCGAGGTTCCCGCTACTATCACTGAAGGAGATCATGATGCTTCAACATCCCACTCTCGACCGGCTGAACGCAATGGGGCTGGCTGGCATGGCCAGGGCGTTCGACGAACTGGCCGCCAATGCCGAAGCCGAGCGGCTCACCCATCCCGAATGGCTGGCGCTGCTGCTCGACCGCGAATGGAGCTTCCGCCACGACCGCAAGCTGGCCGCCCGGCTGCGGTTCGCCAAGCTGCGCCATCAGGCAACCCCCGAGGATGTCGATTATCGCAGCCATCGAGGTCTCGACCGGGGGCTGTTCCTCAAGCTCGTCGCTGGTGACTGGATCGCCGCTCGCGACAATCTCGTCATCTGCGGCCCGACTGGCGTCGGGAAATCATGGCTGGCCTGCGCGCTAGGCCATAAGGCCTGCCGCGACGACCGTTCGGTGCTGTATCAGCGGGTGCCCAAGCTGTTCGCCAGCCTGGCGTTGGCACGCGGCGACGGACGCTACGCCCGCATCCTGGCCAAGCTCGGCAGCGTTCAGCTCCTGATTCTTGATGACTGGGGGCTTGAGCCACTCGATGCTCATGCCCGCTACGACCTCCTCGAAATCCTAGAAGAGCGTTATGGCCGTCGCTCGACGATCGTCACCAGCCAGCTGCCGATCGCGGCGTGGCACGAGGTGATCGGCGATCCGACCTATGCCGACGCCATCCTCGACCGGCTCGTCCACAACGCCCACCGCCTGGACCTCGACGGTGACAGCATGCGCCGGGTCAAATCCCCTTCAGAGGCTTGACGACCGGCACGAACGAAATAACAACAGACGTAGCCAGCACGGCCCTGTCTCCGGGGGGGCGACATCATCTCGGAACGAAGGGGCGCAATCATCTCGGAAACGAGGGGCGGCTTCATCGGAATCGGCAA
>NZ_QLJK01000085.1:0-2521 GCF_003950715.1 Sphingomonas sp. S-NIH.Pt3_0716
GCCCCCAGCACGCTGTCGGCATGTTCGTGCCGACAGATGAGGAGGTCTGGCATGTATGTGTCTTCTTGGTTGTAGATGAGCGGCGATCCATCGATGCGGGATGCGTGGAGGCCGTGGGCGAGTGCGACGGCGGCGGGTGCGCAGCTGTCCCATTCATATTGGCCACCGGCGTGGAGATAGATGTCGGCCTGGCCCAGGATGACCGCCATGGCCTTGGCGCCGGCGCTGCCCATGGGGACCAGTTCGGCGCCCAGCGCCTCTGCGACCGCGACCGCCTGGGGGGCGGGGCGGGTGCGGGAGACGACCATGCGGAGCTTCTCGGGCGCGGGCGGCACGACACGCGGCTGGTCGGTGCGCAGGACGATGCCATCCTCATGCCCCGGCAGCGCGACCGCACCGATGGTCGGCACGCCGTCGATGGCAAGGCCGACATGGACGGCCCAGTCGGCGCGTTCCTCGCCATATTCGCGGGTGCCGTCGACCGGATCGACGATCCACACGCGGCTGTGGGTAAGTCTGGCTCCATCGCAGGCCATCTCCTCGGAGAGCAGGCCATCCTCGGCCCGCTGCTCCCGCAGGGCATGGACGAGGAACTGGTTGGCGGTCTGGTCGCCGGCCTTGCCGAGCGCCTTGGCGCTGAACAGGCCCGAGGCACGGACCTCCAGCAACAGGCGGCCGGCGGTCTCGGCGAGATGGGCGGCCAGGTCCGCGTCGGTCATGCTGCCCTCCCTCATTTGAGCGGCATGATCTTGCGGATGATATGCTCGGCGGCCTCTTCCGGCGTCATCTCGACGGTGTTGACCCGTATTTCCGGAGCGGTGGGTGCCTCATAGGGACTGTCGATGCCGGTGAAGTTCTTGAGGCTGCCCGAGCGGGCCTTCTTGTAGAGACCCTTGACGTCGCGCGCCTCGGCGACCTCGAGCGGGGTATCGACGAAGATCTCGATGAACTCGCCGTCGGGCAGCATCTCGCGCACCATCTCGCGCTCGGCGCGGAAGGGCGAGATGAAGGCGGTCAGCACGATCAGGCCCGCGTCGGCCATCAGCTTGGCAACCTCGCCGACGCGGCGGATATTCTCGATCCGATCCGCCTCGGTAAAGCCCAGATCCTTGTTGAGGCCATGGCGGATATTGTCGCCGTCGAGCAGGAAGGTGTGGCGGTTCATCAGCGCGAGCCGCTTTTCCACCTCATTGGCGATGGTCGACTTGCCCGAGCCGGACAGGCCGGTGAACCAGAGGATGCGGGGCAGCTGGTTCTTGAGCGCGGCATGGGCCTCGCGGCCGATGTCGGTCGCCTGCCAATGGACATTCTGCGCCCGGCGCAGCGAGAAGTGGAGCATGCCCGCCGCCACGGTGCGGTTGCTGATCTTGTCGATCAGAATGAAGCCGCCGAGCGTGCGGTTATCGGCATAGGGCTCGAACGTGATCGGCTTGTCGGTCGCCAGTTCGGCAACGCCAATGGCATTGAGGTCCAGCGTCTTGGCGGCCAGATGCTCCATCGTGTTGACGTTGACGACATATTTGGGCGCCTGGACGGTGGCCGAGACGCTCTGCGTGCCGATCTTGAGCCAATAGGGCCGGCCCGGCAGCATCGCCTCGTCATCCATCCACACGATGGTCGCCTCGAACTGGCTGGAGACCTCCGGCGGATTGTCGGCGACCGCGATCACGTCGCCGCGCGAACAGTCGATCTCGTCGGCGAAGCAGAGCGTCACCGACTGGCCGGCGATCGCTTCGTCGAGGTCGCCATCAAGGGTAACGATGCGGCTGATCGTCGATGTCTTGCCCGAAGGCAGCACGCGCACGGCGTCGCCCGGCTTGACCGATCCGCTGGCGATCAGCCCGGCAAAGCCGCGAAAGTCGAGGTTCGGGCGATTGACCCACTGGACCGGCATGCGGAAGGGCTTGGCCGCCGCGGTGGTGGCATCGACCTCGACGCTTTCGAGATGCGCCATCAGGGTTGGCCCCTGATACCAGGGGGTGTTGTCGGACCGGGCGGTGATATTGTCGCCCTTGAAGCCGGAGATCGGGATGGGCGTGAAGGCGCTGATGCCGATCGATTGGGCGAACTCGGCATAATCGGCGACGATCTTGTCGAACACGGCCTGGTCATAGCCGACCAGGTCCATCTTGTTGACGGCGAGCACGATGTTGCGGATGCCGATCAGGTGGGCGAGGTAGCTGTGGCGCCGCGTCTGGGTGAGGATGCCCTTGCGCGCGTCGATCAGGATGACGGCCAGGTCGGCGGTGGAGGCGCCGGTGACCATGTTGCGGGTATATTGTTCATGGCCGGGCGTATCGGCGACGATGAACTTGCGCTTCTCGGTAGCGAAGAAGCGATAGGCGACGTCGATGGTGATGCCCTGTTCGCGCTCGGCGGCGAGCCCATCGACCAGCAGGGCGAAGTCGATCTCGCCGCCTTGCGTGCCGACGCGCTTGCTATCGGCCTGCAGCGCCTCGAGCTGATCCTCGAAGATCATCTTCGAATCATAGAGCAGCCGCCCGATCAGGGTGGACTTGCC
>NZ_QLJK01000086.1:0-2502 GCF_003950715.1 Sphingomonas sp. S-NIH.Pt3_0716
GTGTCAACGGCGGAGCAAAAGTCGGCCATTCGGCGGCGTAAAACCAGGCCATCGTGTTACATGCCGGGGGGAGTGGCGTGAGGGCGTAGCCCGAGGGCCACTCCCCCCGGCATTGGTGTAATTTTCAGGGTCTGGTTTTGGCCTTGCGGGCCCGGCTGTGCGCGAGGCGATAGCTTTCGCCGTTCATCTCGAGGATGCTGACGTGATGGGTCAGGCGATCGAGGAGCGCGCCTGTGAGACGCTCAGATCCGAAGGTTTCGGTCCATTCGTCGAAGGGCAGGTTGCTGGTGATGAAGGTGGAGCCGCGTTCGTAACGCTGGGAGATCAGCTCGAACAACAGTTCGGCGCCGGTCTTGGAGAGCGGCACAAAGCCCAGTTCGTCGATGATGAGCAGCTTGTATCCGGCCATCTGCTTCTGGAAGCGCAGAAGACGGCGCTCGTCGCGGGCCTCCATCATTTCGCTGACCAGCGCTGCCGCGGTGGTGAAGCCCACCGACAGTCCTTTCTGGCATGCTGCCAGTCCGAGCCCCAACGCTACGTGCGTCTTTCCGGTGCCTGATGGCCCCAGAGCGATGGCGTTCTCACGCCGCTCGATCCACTCGCAGCGCGCCATCTCGAGCACCTGCATCTTGTTGAGCCTGGGGATGGCGGCGAAGTCGAAGCTGTCGAGGCTTTTGACGGCGGGGAAGCGCGCGGCCTTGATGCGCCGCTCGACCATGCGACGCTCCCTGTCGATCATTTCCATCTCGACGAGGCGGGCGAGGAAGCGGATATGATCGACGCCTTCAGCGGCACATTGCCGCGCGAGCTTGTGATGCTCACGCAGGCACGTAGGCAGCTTGAGCGCCTTGAGATGGTGAGCGAGAAGGATCTCCGGGGCCTGATCGCTCATGCGGCCTCCTGCCGGTCGGAGAGCAGGCTCAGATAGGCTCTGGCAAAGGTCTTCTCGACCGTGGTGCGTGGCAGGAAGGGATAGACGTCCAGGTCCAGCCTGGGCGGTACGCGTTCGATCCGGCACAGGACGAGGTGCTTGACGGCATCGAAGCCGATGGCGCCAAGATCGATGGCTTGTTCGACCGCCGCCTGGAGATCGGCGAGGGTGAACGTTTCCAGCAGGCGCAGTACCTGCACATATTCGCGCCTGCCATGTTTGTGCATGCGCCCTTCCATCAACCGCTGCAGTGTCGTGAACGCTTCGGGCAGGTCCCAGCCCTGCAAAGGCGCAGCCTGGTCGAATGCGTTGATCTTCTGCTCGATCAGCGGGAGATAATGGAGCGGGTCGAAGGCAACCTCCTCGCGGGCATAGCAACGAGGATGACGGGCGATGACTTCGCTGCGGCAGCCGATCACCACCTCATCGACATAGGCCCTGATCCAGACCTCCTGATGGCCCCAGGCCACCGGAACCGAATAATCGTTGGTCCTGTAGCGCACCAGGGATTGCGAGGAGACCCGCCCGCCTTTCTGATCGCAGGCCTCGAAGGGTGTAGCGGGCAGAGGCTGCATGGCCGCGAGATCGCGTTCCAAGCGCTCACCGATCGTCTCGCTCTGCCCGCGCACCTTGTCCTGCTGGCGCTTGCGGCATTGCTCCTCCAGCCACAGGTTGAACGCCTCCCAGGTCGGGAACTTCGGGATCGGCACCATGAAGTTGCGCCGGCAATAGCCTACCAGCCCCTCCACATTGCCTTTCTCGTTCCCCTTGCCCGGGCGGGCATAGCGGTCGCGGATCACGTAATGCGACAGGAAAGCGCTGAACAGCGTGGCACGCTGCCGCGTGCCGTCGGGCAGGATCTTCGCCACAAGGCAGCGATCGTTGTCATAGACGATCGAGCGCGGTACCGCGCCGAAGAACGCGAAGGCATGAACGTGTCCGTCCACCCAGGCCTCCGCCACCGCCGCCGGATAGGCCCGCACATAGCAGGCATCACTGTGCGGCAGATCGAGCGCGAAGAAGTAGGCCTTCTGTTCCACCCCGCCGATCTCCACCAGCGCTTCCCCGAAGTCGGCCTGCGCATCTCCCGCAGGGTGCGCCAGCGGCACGAACATCTCCCGGCTACGCTGCTCACGCTCCCGAATGTAATCCTTGATGATCGTATAGCCGCCGGTGAAACCATGCTCGGTGCGCAAACGGTCGAATACCCGCTTCGCCGTATGGCGTTGTTTGCGCGGGACACTGCGGTCACCCTCAAGCCATCCATCAATGATCGCCACAAACCCGTCCAGCTTCGGGCGCTGCGGTACGGACTGGCGCTGGTAACCCGGCGGCGATGAAAACGACAGCATCTTGCGTACCGTATCGCGCGACACATTGAAACGCTTCGCCGCCGCCCGTTGGCTCATGCCATCCGCGCAAGCCAGACGGACCTGAAGATAAAGTTCCACGCTGTAGATCCCCACACCTCCCTGACTCGGCAGAAAGGCTTCAAGGTGGACGACTTTTACGCCGCCCGCAGCAGGACTATCCCGCCGCTACCGTGGTCGAATATTGCTCCGCCGTTCTCA
>NZ_QLJK01000087.1:0-2468 GCF_003950715.1 Sphingomonas sp. S-NIH.Pt3_0716
GACCGGCACGAACGAAATAACAACAGACGTAGCCAGCACGGCCCTGTCTCCGGGGGGGCGACATCATCTCGGAACGAAGGGGCGCAATCATCTCGGAAACGAGGGGCGGCTTCATCGGAATCGGCAACGCGATCATTTCACCGTGGTCAAATGGGCAGACCGAGGGCCAAATCACTCGCCTCAAGCTGATAAAACGACAGATGTATGGTCGAGCGAAGCTGGACCTGCTGCGCGCTCGCGTGGTCGGCGTATGACCATCACCAGCAGCAAAAGTGATTCAGAGCCACTTCTCGATGGAAAACCCGGGTCACTTCTCAGTGGAAATCAACAGAACATGAGCAATAGTTCATCGAACGCACACTGGTAATCCTATCCTCCTTCTGCCATTCAGCAAAAATAACTGGTCGCCATGAAGAAGGGATAAAAATGTCCGCTGAAGAAACGCTCGTCACGCTCACCGCCGATATTGTCGCTGCCCATGTCAGCAACAACAGCGTTGGGATCAATGATCTTCCTTCCCTGATCGCCAATGTGCATGGCGCTCTCGCCAGCCTGAGCGAACCTGCGGTTGCAGAAGAACTGAAGCCCGAGCCTGCGGTTTCGGTGCGCGCATCGATCAAGCCGGATTATATTGTCTGCCTAGAAGACGGGAAGAAGCTCAAGATGCTCAAGCGTCACCTGATGACCCATTATCAGATGACCCCGGCGGACTATCGCGCCAAGTGGGGCTTGCCTGCGGATTATCCGATGGTTGCACCCAACTATGCTGCGCAGCGCAAGGAACTGGCCCACAAGATCGGCCTCGGCCGCAAGCCGCGCGCGGAAGCCGCTGCCCCCGCAAAGCCGGCCCGCACCCCACGCAAGACGAAGGTCGCCGAACCGGCCTGAGCATAGCTATGCGGGGAACGGCAGAGCCGATCCCCGCATTACCCTGTTATCACGCGACCAGCGCCTCCTGCGGCGCCGCGACCATGCCCAGAACATGATCAGCCCACGCCTGCAGCATCCGTCGACGCGGCGTCAGGTAGAGGGCGCTATTATAGGCCCCACGCACATCATCACGATCGGCATGGGCCAGCGCCATCTCGATCCAGTCTGGCCGATAGCATTCCGCTTCATTGGCCCAGGTCGAGGCAAGGCCGCGGAACCCATGCACAGTCTGCCTGCCGCGATAGCCCATGCGGTAGCAGCCATAGATCATCGTATTCTGCGATATCGGTAGCGCAGGCTTATCGCCGGCAAAGACATAAGGCCCCCGGCTGTAAACCTTGACGCTGTCGAGCAAGGCGACGGCCTGCCGCGAAAGCGGCACGATATGCTCACGTCCCATCTTCATCCGTTCGGCCGGCACCCGCCAGATGGGATCAGGGCCGTCCAGCCCTTCAAACTCCTCCCATGTCGCATATCGCGTCTCATTGGTCCGCGCCCAGGTCAGGAGCGTGAACAAGAGCGCATCGCGCGTGACCGCACGCCGTCGGGGATTTTCATCGCCATCATAGGCGTCGATCGCCCGAACCAGTGCCGGCAACTCCCCTCCCCCAACCCGGGCCATATGCCGGACCCGAGGCTTGGGCCGCAGCAAGGTGGCGAGGCCAGCAGCGGGATCATGGGTGGCCCAGCCCTGCGGTATGGCAAAGAGATAGACCTGGCTTACATGCTGGCGCAGCCGACGGCTGACATCGAGGGCGCCGCGCGCCTCGACCGCCCGCAACATCGTCAGCACATCGCCTGCAGAGATGTCCTTGAGATCGCGCTGCCCGAGCGACGGAAACACATCGCGCTCCAGACGCGACAATATGCGTGCCGCATGCCCCGGCTCCAGCCCGCTCGCCCGATTGCCATGCCAGGCCCGTGCAGCCGCCTCAAAGCTCGTCACAGGCGAGAGAGCCTTGGGACCGGGATCCTCGCCCCGCGCAAGGGCGAGTTTTGCTTCAGCGCGGCGCAGCCGCGCCTCAGCAAGCGTGACCTCCGGGTAGCGCCCGAACGAGAGCAGCTTCTCTTTGCCGCCGAACCGATATTTCATGCGCCAGAGGCGCGAGCCAGTCGGACGGACTAGCAGATAGAGGCCGCCGCCATCGCCGAGCTTGTAATCCTTCGATCGCCGGCTGGCGTATCGAACCTCGAGTTCCTTGAGCGGCATAAGGGGTATCTCCTGCTGGGCACAGGCATTACCCTCCAAAACACCCCCAAAAGCAAATCGACGTCCTGGCATCAGGCGCGATCCGATGGGCGGCGCTGCGCCCCCAGGAAACGGCGCAAATCCGCCAAAAAAGGCATAAAAAAACCGCCGCGGAATGATCCGAGACGGTTTGGTCTTTTAGTATGTGGTTGCGGGAGTAGGATTTGAACCTACGACCTTCAGGTTATGAGCCTGACGAGCTACCGGGCTGCTCCATCCCGCGACACTGGGCGTTTTTGTGTGGCCCTGACATGCAAAAAGGGCGGCTTTGCGGGCCGCCCTCTTTGCG
>NZ_QLJK01000088.1:0-2349 GCF_003950715.1 Sphingomonas sp. S-NIH.Pt3_0716
TGTCAACGGGCACCGAAGATTCCGCAAAAGTGGGCATCTAAAATTCCCTAGTTTGGCGGGAGGGTTTGTGTCGGTGATCAGCCGTGATGGAGATCGGGCTTTTCCTTTGCTGGCGGGCGGCCGCGCCGCTTTGGCAAGGGCGGCGGGTTGTTGGACGGTGCCATGCGCGCATGCTCGGGCAGCAGGTCGGCGTGCTGTCGCATGCGATAGCTGGAGCCCTCGATCTGGATGACCACAGCGTGGTGAAGAAGGCGGTCGAGCAGCGCGGTGGCCACCACCGGATCGCCAAAGACATCACCCCATTCGGCGAAGCCGCGGTTTGACGTCAGGATCATGGCACCCTTTTCATATCGGGCGTTGACGAGCTGGAAGAAGAGATTGCCGCCGCCGGGCGTGACGGGAAGATACCCGATCTCGTCGACGACGAGCAGGGAGGATCGGCATAGGAAGCGGATCTTCTCGCGCAACGTGCCCTCGCGTTCAGCCTTGGTCAGTGAAGCGATCAGATCGGCGAGCGGGATGAAGTAGACGCTCTTGCCCGCCTTCACGGCCTCGACGGCAAGGGCCGTGGCGATATGGCTTTTCCCGGTACCGGGCGGGCCCAGCAGATGCACCACCTCGGCCCGGTTGATGAAGTCCAGGCCAGCGAGCGCCAGGATGCGGTTCCGGTCGAGCGATGGCTGGAAGGAGAAGTCATATCCGTCCAGCGTCTTGATGATCGGCAGCCTTGCCATGCGCAGGGCTGCCTTGATCCTGCGGTTCTCCCGGAGCGACAGTTCTTCGTTCAGCAATATGTCGATGGCCTCGATGCCATCGATTTTGCCCTGCTCTATGCCGCGCAGGGTGGCGTCGAGCATCTCCAGGGCGCGTGGCATTTTGAGATGGACCAGGCTGCGGCGGATATTATCGACGCGGGATGCGGCACCCCCATGGTTCATGGCCGTTCTCCCCGCGCCAGTTGGCTGCCGATCGCTTGATAGATGGCCAGGGAGCGCACGGTGACATGCTCGCCTACACGACCGATGGCGATTACCTCTTTGCCATGGATACGGCGCTTGGCGCCGCTGCTGCCTGTCCGGTGCGCAGGATCGATCCTGCACTGCCGGCGCCCCTCAAGAACCGGGTGCTCGGCAATGACCTGGCCCAGGTCTACGATCCGGATCTTGTCGGGCAACTGCTGGATTTCGACGACGCGCCGGGTGCGATCGGGAACGCTGTAGTAATTGCCGCCGACCGAGACCATCCCATCGTGGCTGACGCGGCGCTCCAGCTTCAGAACAGCGTCAAAGCGGCCCGCCGGAAGCAGCTGCAACTCAGGCTGCTCGGCGGCAAAGGCTTCAGCAATAATCCGCTGCGTCGTGCCGTGGACACGGACGTTGGCGACGGTATCGAGCCAGTCGATCAGCTGGACATTGAGATCGTCCAGATTGCGGAAGCTCCGGCCCAGGAAGAAGTCCTTGCGGATATAGCTGAATGGCCGCTCGACCTTTCCCTTGGTCTTGGCCCGATAGGGACGGCAGGCGCGCGGCACGAAGCGATAATGCCCGGCCAGAGCCAGCAATGATCGATTGTAGATGATGTGGCCCTGATCATCTTCCCCGGTCACAGCGGTTTTCATGCGATCGTAGAGGATCTCGATCGGGACGCCGCCGAGCGCTTCAAAGGCCTGCATATGACAGCGCAACAGGCTTTGGAGATCCTGATGCATGACGTAGCGCGCAAACAGGAAGCGCGAATGTCCCAGCACCAGGCTGAACAGCCAGACGATCCGGCTGACGCCGGGCTCATCGGTAAATTCGACGACGAACCGGGCAAAGTCGACCTGTGCCTGCACGCCAGGCGGCGTCTCGAACCGAACCTCAAAGGGCTTAGGGCCGTTTTCCGGCCGGATCGCTGCCAGGAACCGCTTTACCGCGGTATAGGCGCCCATATATCCCAGCTCACGGATTTCCCGCGTCAGGCGCGCCGCCGTCAGATCGGGAAAGGCCGTCACTCGCTCACGCAAAAATTCCAGATAGGGTGCCAGTTTGTTCGGTCGACCCAGCATGCGAGGGCCGTAAACCGGGGCCTCGATGCCCCGTTCGATATATTTTCGGATGGTCTTGGGGTCGCGACCAGTGCGTCGGGCAATGGCGGATATCGATACACCCTGCCGATGTAGTTCGAGGATCATCATCAATTCTCCAAGTCGGATCATCGGCCCCGTCTCCGCGTCTGCAAAGGAGATGAGGACAATGTCGGCTCATCTCATTCTGCCGGGGCTAGCCCCGGCAGAATGAGATGAAGGGGCCACCAACTAGGGAATTTTCAAAGCCCACTTTTGCGGAGAATTGCACGACCGATGACAGG
>NZ_QLJK01000089.1:0-2344 GCF_003950715.1 Sphingomonas sp. S-NIH.Pt3_0716
CTGTCAACGGGCACCGAAGATTCCGCAAAAGTGGGCATCTAAAATTCCCTAGTTTGGCGGGAGTTTTTTTTCGGTGATCAGCCGTGATGAAGATCGAGCTTTTCCTTTGCTGGGCGACCGCGCCGTTTCGGCAAGGGCGGTGGGTTGATGGAGGGAGTGGCGCGCGCATGCTCAGGCAGCAAGTCGGCGTGCTGTCGCATGCGATAGCTGGATCCCTCGATCTGGATGACCACAGCGTGGTGAAGGAGGCGGTCCAACAAGGCCGTCGCCACCACAGGATCGCCAAAGACCTCGCCCCATTCGGCAAAGCCGCGGTTGGATGTGAGGATCATGGCGCCCTTTTCGTATCGGGCGTTGACGAGCTGGAAGAACAGGTTGCCGCCGCCCGGCGTGACAGGGAGATATCCGATCTCGTCAACGACGAGCAGGGAGGAGCGGCACAGGAAGCGGATCCTTTCGCGTAACGTGCCCTCGCGTTCAGCCTTGGCCAGCGAAGCGATCAGATCGGCGAGCGGGATGAAGTAGACGCTCTTGCCTGCCTTCACAGCTTCGACTGAGAGGGCGGTCGCGATGTGGCTTTTCCCGGTGCCCGGCGGCCCCAGCAGATGCACGACCTCGGCCCGGTTGATGAAGTCGAGGCCGGCCAGCGCCAGGATCCGGTTGCGGTCGAGCGATGGCTGGAAGGAGAAGTCATATCCGTCCAGCGTCTTGATGATCGGCAGCCTGGCCATGCGCAGGGCCGCCTTGATCCTGCGGTTCTCCCGCAGCGACAGTTCTTCGTTCAGCAATATGTCGATCGCCTCAACGCCATCGATCTTGCCCTGCTCGATCCCGCGCAGGGTGGCGTCGAGCATTTCCAGGGCGCGCGGCATTTTGAGATGGACCAGACTGCGGCGGATATTATCAACGCGAGACGCGGCACCCCCATGGCTCATGGCCGTTCTCCTCGGGCCAGTTGGCTGCCGATCGCCTGATAGATCGCCAGGGAGCGCACCGCGACATGCTCGCCGATACGACCAATGGCGATATCCTCTTTCCCATGGTGACGCCGTTTGGCGCCGCTGCCTCCGGTTCGATGCGCAGGATCGATCCTGTACTGTCGGCGCCCCTCCAGGACAGGATGCTCGGCAATGACCTTGCCCAGGTCGATGATCCGGATCTTGTTGGGCAACTGCTGGATTTCGACGACGCGGCGGGTGCAATCGGGAACGCTGTAGTAATTGCCGCCGACGGAGACCATGCCGTCGTGGCTGACCCGGCGCTCCAGCTTCAGAACCGCATCGAAGCGCCCCGCTGGGAGCAACTGCAACTCTGGCTGCTCGGCGGCAAAGGCGTCGGCGATGATCCGCTGCGTCGTGCCGTGGACACGGACGTTGGCGACGGTATCGAGCCAGTCGATAAGCTGGACATTGAGATCTTCCAGATTGCGGAAGCTCCGCCCGAGGAAGAAGTCTTTGCGGATGTAGCTGAACGGCCGCTCGACCTTTCCCTTGGTCTTGGCCCGATAGGGACGACAGGCGCGCGGAACGAAGCGATAATGCCCCGCCAGAGCCAGCAATGATCGATTGTAGATGATGTGACCCTGATCGTCTTCCCCGGTCACGGCGGTTTTCATGCGATCGTAGAGGATCTCGATCGGGACGCCTCCGATCGCTTCAAAGGCCTGTATATGACAGCGCAACAGGGTTTGGAGATCCTGGTGCATGACATAGCGCGCGAACAGGAAGCGCGAATGCCCCAGCACCAGGCTGAACAGCCAGACGATCCGGCTGACGCCGGGCTCATCGGTAAAATCAACGACGAACCGGGCGAAGTCGACCTGCGCCTGCACGCCAGGCGGCGTCTCGAACCGAACCTCGAAGGGCTTGGGGCCATTTTCCGGTCGAATCGCTGCCAGGAACCGCTTCACCGCAGTATAGGCGCCCATATAGCCCAGCTCACGGATTTCACGCGTCAGGCGCGCCGCCGTCAGATCGGGAAAGGCCGTCACGCGCTCACGCAGAAATTCCAGATAGGGCGCCAGCTTGTTCGGCCGTCCCAATGCGCGTGGGCCATAGACCGGGGCCTCGACGCCCCGTTCGATATATTTGCGGATGGTCTTGGGATCGCGACCAGTGCGTCGGGCGATGGCGGATATCGATACGCCCTGCCGATGTAGCTCGAGGATCATCATCAATTCTCCAAGTCGGATCATCGGCCCCGTCTCCGCGTCTGCAAAGGAGATGAGGACGATGTCGGCTCATCTCATTCTGCCGGGGCTAGCCCCGGCAGAATGAGATGAAGGGGCCACCAACTAGGGAATTTTCAAAGCCCACTTTTGCGGAGAATTGCAGGACCGATGACA
>NZ_QLJK01000009.1:0-169977 GCF_003950715.1 Sphingomonas sp. S-NIH.Pt3_0716
CCCGATGGCGCCGTCTGGTCCGCGACTACGAAAAGCGCATCGACGTCTCACAGGCGATGATCCTCGTCGCCATGGGTGGAAACCTACTACGCCGAAACGCTCATCCCTGATTTTCCAAACGGACTCTTATTAGCCCCGCACTTTTGAGTCAGAGGCCTCTCCCCTTCCGCGACTCATCTAACTCGTCCAATTTGTTTGGTATCCCAGGTGCTCAAGGCGCAGCGGGCGAATTGGTCGCTCCCGGCAGGGTAGCCCGTCCGCCGATCCTACTACAGGCTCACACGGACGTGAACGAGGACAGGGAGGACAGTTTCTTGCCCCCCAAAAAACTCACGTGCCCATGGCATGCTAATCGATGGTGTTTCCAGCGATGGCAAAGCTAATCGCCAAGCGCTCGCCTATTTCGGTACGGCCTACGGCCGCCGCCGCCGCCAGCAGCATTAAGAGAGGTAAAGTTTCATGCCAGGTCGACCTATTGCGACCGAGGGCAGCGAGCTGACGAAGAAGATTTTTGACCCTATTCATATGGAAAAAATGAATGGGTGGCGTAAATATGCCGTTACCAAGGATGTTGATTTGTAAACGTGCGATGCCACATTTCGCAGTCGTGCTCTATTTCTTCAGATCCTTGCCACTTTCGAAAATCACCATGACTGCGCAGGCTGGTGTTATGAGACCTGTGCGCCGGTGGGCGTAAACAGGCGCGCCAATTGCTGATTCTATGGGCTTTCCAAGGAGGAGAGCGGTAAGACCGTATGTCCGCTGAGCGACTGAGGGCGACCCTCCGCTTACACTGTAGTGGCGAGGGCGACGCAGGTGCCGAGCCTTCGCTATCGCGGAGAAGGTGTCATGGTCGAGCAGAGAGGGCATTTGTAGGCATTGACGTTGCAAAGCTGCGCAACGCTGTAGCCGTCACCGACGGCGGACGCATGGGCGAAGCGAGGTATCTGGGCGAGTTCGATGCCGACAAGGCGAGCATGCGTTGCTTGGGGCATCATGCTTAGGGAACATCATGACAGCTATGTCAGCTGGGATGAGTTTGAGCGGAACCAAAGGGTCCTGGCGACCAACGCCTACGGCAAGGCCGGCGGCATAAAGTCCGGCCGCGGTGGCAAGGCTTTCCTCGCAGGCATGCTCACTTGTGGTCATTGTGGCCGCCGCCTGTGCGTCGTTTATGTCGGCCGCCGCATCGGCTATCATATCTACCGCTGCGATCGCTCGAAGCTCATGCTGGCCCGGCCCCGATGCATGACCACCAATGGCGCTCGAACGGATGTGGCAGTTATAGAGGAACTGCTGCGCGCCGTAGAGCCCTTGGCGATCGACGCGGCATTGGAGGCAGAGCGTATGCATCTCGAAGGCGAAGCGCAAAGGCGGCGGATGGTCGAGCTGGATTTGCAGCAAGCCCGTTACGAAGCCTCGCTTGCCGAGCGACGCTATGCCGCCTGCGACCCCGATAACCGGTTGATTGCCGCTCAACCGGAGAAAAGCTGGGAAGCGACGCTGCGCCGTGTCGAAGCCTGCGAGGCGCGGCTCAACGAACGACAAGTGCGCGATGACGCCGCCATGCCTGATTTCGCCGGCTTGGCTCAAGATCTCAAAGCGGCCTGAAATGCCCCCAACGTTGATATGCGGTTCCGGCAAAGGCCGTTGCGAGCGCAGGTGAAGGATGTCGTCGCCACCGTCGACAACGATGGGCAGGAAGTCGAGCTTACCATTCACTGGCAAGGCGGGCAGCATTCCCAGTTCGCATCCGCAAGCCCAAGACCGGGGAACATACCAAGAGTACGCCCGAAGAAGCGATGGCAATCATCCGGTCGATGGCGACGCGCTGGTCTGATGCCGACGTTGCTGCCACCCTCAACCGTATGGATATCCTTCAGCGCAAAGACTTGATCGTCTCACGAACATCGGGAGGTCAGCGGCTTCGTTCCCTCCACTTAAGGATCGGGATTTGGGCAGCTGCCCGTCAAAGCCTTCAGACTAGCATACTGCACCAACGTCGCCCGTCCGACTTTCACCGTATCCAAATCGCCGGCCTGAATGAGTTCGTATATGCGCGAGCGACTGAGGCCAGTGATGCGAACGGCGGTGGAGATACGAACCGTCAGGGGCTCGATCTTCTTTTCCCAAGCCCGCTCGATCATGGCCGACCCTTTCGCGCTTCTTCACGCGCCCGTGTGAAGCTGCGGTCGCTCTCGAGAAACGACGTCAGCATCGCCGGGATCAATTCGGTCACCGGTTCCTCGCGCCCGTAGGCCTGGGCGTAGATGGCGGCATAGTCGTTGAGAGCGCTCTGCAAATCCGGGGTGATGGTAATGGCGAGCTTGACCGGCGTGCGATCAGGCAACCTTGCGAGTTTGATATCGACCATGTGTCAGCTCCCTGCATTTCTGCGCCATGGCGCCAGTATGAGGTCGCGGGTCACCAGCACGCGGACGGGCGCGCCGGGCCGGATCGTGATCGTGGGCTGGATGTCGAGGTTGCGCTGTGTAATCTGGTCGCCGGCCCTCGCGGTATTTGACTGGGCAGACTCTCGGATCGCTTCCACGAGATCGCTCTCGCCAGAGATCGACAGCTCCGATCCGACTCCAACCATCGTGGCGATGGCGACGCCCTTGAGCAGTGCCCATGTGTGGAAATCCACCTTGTCGACAAGCCCGGCATAACCCGCCGCGTCAGTCGCCGGCATGTTGTCGAGCCGCACCGAACTGCCATCCGGCAAGATCAGGCGTTGCCAGATGACCAGCGCCCGACGCTGTCCAAAGGCGACGACCGAGTCATATTTGCCTATCAAACGCGCACCCTGCGGCACGAGCAGGATGTTGCCCGTGACCGTATCGAATACGTTCTGCGTGACCTGCGCGGTGACCATGCCAGGCAAGTCGGAGTTGAGCCCGGTGATGAGGCTCGCTGCGATCACGCTGCCGGCAAGCAGGCTATTGGGGGACATCGGCGCCAGCACCACTCCCGAATTGACATCCCCACTGGCGTCACGTGTCGACGCGAACTGTTCCTTGCGGGTTCCGGTGGCGGTCGGATTGGCCGGTTGGGTATCGAGCGTCGCAGCGCTTGCGCCTGCCGGGCCCGCCGCGCCGCGGCTGCTGGTGGTCTGCGCCATGAGCCCGGATTCTCTTGCAGCCTTGAGATCCGCTAGTCGCTGCTGGCGCGCCGCCGCGGCGGTATCGACCGGTGTGGGCGCGGCCGCGGCTTCCGCCCGTTCCCGCGCACGAAGGATCGGTCGACCCAGGTCGCCAGGCAATGGCGGACCGAGTTTAGGCGTATCGCCATAACTGGTTGGCACTCCGGACAGCGCGTCCGAGGCCGACTTCGCCATTGGCTGCGACAGTTCACTGTCCTGGACGGCGTGCCGGAATACCTGCGGCTTCAACGCCATCCATGCGACGCCTATGAGGCTCGCCGAGCCGAGCGCGGCTGCGCCGATGATTGCGCCTCGGCGAAAGCGGATCGCCTGGGGCGGTCGCGAGCGAATGCTCAGCGTTTCGGGATCGAGCTTGGCCGTCGGCATGGTCGGCTGCTCGGTGGTGAGCGCGTCAGTCATGCGCCCCTCCGCTTGGCAGGATGCGACACGCGGTCGATGCGCACGACCTGGCTCTTCTTGAGGCCGAGGCGAAGCTCTGCGGCATCGAAGATCCGATCGACGACGTAAAAGCGGTCGCGCTGCCGATAGTTGACCAACTCTGCTTTTCCATCGGCACCAAGGACGAACAACGGCGGTGCCTCGCCGACGCCGAGCGACGCGGGGAACTCGACGTAGGTCTTCACTCCATCGTCGAATACGCGGAGCGGACGCCATCCAGGACGGTCGCCGCTGATCGCATAGTTGAAGTTCAACTGATCGATGGCGACGCCGGCGGCCACCGGCGCTGCGACCTGGGCGGCCTCCGCCTTGCGTTCGACCGCCAGCAACTCATCCTGGGGATAAGTCCACCGCATTGACGACAGGGCGGTCGCCGAGGTGCTTACCAGGCGGACATGGTACGCGCGGCGATCGGTGGTGATGACAAGGTTCGTCAGCAGGCCCGCCGAGAATGGTTTCACAAGGACATGCGTCTGCTTGCCTTTCCCCGAGCCGCTGCCGCTCCCTCCGGAAGTAGTGTCGCCGATTACCCAGCGGGCGGTGTCGCCGCTGGCGACCGCAACGAGATTTTCCCCGGGCTGCAGGATGATGTCAGTCACCAGCCCCGGCGCTGCATAGCCCGTGAAGATCGTGCCCTCGCTGAAAGGATAAATCTGAGCCCCGGCGATGAAGCCAAGGGCGACCGGTTCCACGGTGGCGTTGCGCGTTGCCGACCGGACCGTCTTGAGTGGTGATGTGGCGTGCTCTTGCGCGAGCGCCGGGCCTGCGAGGACCATGCCGGCGATCGCCGGCAGAAGGATGAGCTTCATGGATTCTTCTCCTGGGGATTGGGGGAGGCCGGTATCGCGGTCTGTGCCCCGAGATCGGGATCGAGCGGCGATCCCATCGGCAAGGTCGTGGCAGGTTGCGGTGCGGGTCGCGCCGTGGGCGAGGAAGCGGGTGTCGTGTCGAGTTCGCGGCTCCAGTCGATCGCATCGATATAGATGCCCAGGGGGTTCTTGCGCAGGACGTCGGCCGATGCTGGCGGCCGCGTGACCGTTGTGAGGATGGCTGTCCAGCGGCTCGCGCCCGCCTGCGATCCGCGCTCGAACACAGTCTCCGTCCACTTGACCTGGAACGACTTGTCCGACGCGCGGACGACGCTGGTCACCTGCACCGAAACCGTACGTGTCCCCACATTGGCGAACGGCGACGCTGAGCGGGCATATTCACCGAGGAACTGCGCGCCCCGCTTGGTCGCGAAATCATAGGCCTCCAGCCAGTCGCGGCGCATCAGCACCGGGTCGAGCGACACCGACCGGACGTTGGTGATGAAGTGCGAGAGGTGCCACGCGACCTGTGCGTCGGTCGGCCGATACTCGGCATCGGCTGCCTGCACGGCGCGCGCCTCGCCCAGCCGATCCACCTCGACGACATAGGGTGTCACCCGGCTCTGCAAGGATTGCCAGACGAGACCCGCCGATGTGCCGCCGGTCAGCGCGAGGCAACCAAAAGCCATCAGTCGCCAGTTACGCGCCTGCACCCGTGCCGAGCCAATCCGCTCGTCCCACAATTGTCCTGCGCGCTGATATGGCGTCTCGGGAGGTGGCGTGCGCCCGTAGCGCTGCGCACTTCGCTTGAAGAACATGGTCAGTCGTTCCTTTCCTTGATGTCGGGGGTGGCGGATGCGCCGCCGCGATCACCCTGCTGGAGCGCATGGATCGCCTGGCTCTGACGATGGCGGTTGGTCTGCTGCTGGCGCATCGCGCGCGCCCAGGCGGGCGTCCTGCCGGCCGATTCAATCGGATTGGATGGCGGTGAGCTTTGGTTGAGCGCATCCCAGGCAGCCTGACGGCCGCCGGCCGCAGCCTCGCCAAGACCAAGGGTACCGCCGACGCGGGACCGCGCGGCATTCCCGGCCGCCCGCGCAACACCGCCCAGGCCCGCGCCGACCGAGGGGCTCGCGGCCGTCTCGCGACCAAGCTGGTAGGCGGTCGATGCAGCGGCCCCCATTGCCGTGCCCGAGCGGACCGCGCCCAGGGCCGCACCGGTCGCCACGCGCGCTCCGCCCACGGCGGCGCCGCCAGCCAGCATCGTCACGCCCGCAGCGCCAACGGCGGTGCCGAGGGCTGCACCGGCACCAAGCTGGGGTGCGCCCGACACCAGGCCCGAGGCGATCGCGGGACCGAATATGCCCAGGCCGAACAGGGAAAGGCTCGCGAGCACAAGGCTCATGGCCTGCCCGATGTCCGGCTCCTGGCCTTGCAGCGCGTCAGTGAACTCGGTGAAGAAGTTGGAACCGATGCCCACGATCACCGCGAGCACCATCACCTTGATGCCGGAGGAGACGACGTTGCCCAGCACGCGTTCTGCAAGGAAACTCGTTCGGTTCCAGAGCGCGAACGGCACGAGGATGAAGCCGGCCAGCGTGGTCAGCTTGAACTCGAGGATGCAGACGAACATCTGCACCGCAAGGATGAAGAAGGCGACGATCACCAGCGCCCAGGCGAACAGCAGGACCATGATCGTCAGGAAATTGTCGAAGAAGGTCGTGAACCCGACCATCTCGCTGGCCTGTTCGAGCAGTGGCCATGCCGCCGAGAAGCCCGTCCCCGCAAGCCGCCCGGGCTTGAGCAGGTCATCGGGCGAGAGCGTCCCGCCACCGGCCGTAAGGCCAGCCTGCGTGAACGAGCGGAAGATGATGTCGGCTAGGCGAGAGAAGCTGTTCAGGATGAAGGCGAACGCGCCGACGTACAGGATTTTGCGCAGGAACCGGCCGATGACATTGTCCTCGCCGCCCATCGCCCAGAACAGTCCGGCAAGCGTGATGTCGATGCCGATCAGCGTCGCGGTCAGGAACCCGACATCAGGCCCAAGCAGTCCGAACCCACTATCAATGTAGGTGATGAACGCCTGAAGGAAGCGATCGATGACATTGAGGTCGTTCAATTGACTGCCTTCCTGATGGAACGAAGAGGTGTCGCGGGGCGCGGCTGGGGATCTGGACCGCGCCCCGCGACGGCGATCGACGGCATGAGAGGGAGCGCCGCCGACCGCGGACCGGATCAGGCCTGGAACCCGAAGGGGCTATTGCGGCGTGTAGGCCGATCCGGAACCGAGGAACTTCTTCGTCGCTGCACGGGCTTCCGTCGCCTGTGTTGCCCGGCGCGCCTGCTCGACGGCCTCGCTGCGGAACTGCGCGGCCATCATGTGCTGGAGCTGGAACTGCTGCTTGGCCGTGAGCGCGAGAAGCTGGTTCGTCGCTTGGCTGACCTGGAGCGATCCCTCGGCACCCTGGCTGCGCGCGACGATGTCGGCCAGCACCTCGGTGTCCGACTGGATGTTCTCGACCACCTGGGCCTGCACGGTCATCGTCTGGCGGAACGCGCCCATGCTGGCGTCGAGGCGCCCCCGCGCGTCGCGCAGGCGGTCATCGGTGCGCAGTGCCGAGCTGAAGTCCTGGGGAAACAGCGACTGGAACTTGTCGTCGAGCTGGTCGACCCGAAAGTCGATGGCCTGCGCGCGGCCCATCAGCCGGTCGATTTCGGTGAGCTTGCGCTTGAGGGCGTCGAGCTGCGGGAAGTCGATGCGCGTCAGGTTCTTGCCCATGTTGACCAGCATCTGCGCTTCGTTCTGGAGTTGCTGGATCTGCTGGTTGACGGTCTGCAGCGTGCGTGCGGCGGTCAGGATGTTCTGCGCATAGTTGCTCGGATCGAACACGACGCCGCCGAACTGGGCGTGTGCCGGGCTCGCCGTCATCGTCATCGCGCCCATGCCAAGCGCGCCGCACGCGCCGAGGCCGAGCAAGGCAGAAATCATGTGCTTTCGATGGGGACTCTGCATTACGTCTCTCCTTCGTGGGGGGCTTGAATGTCGGGAGCGGGGAAATCGGCAGCGAGGTCGGCCGCCCATTCGAGGCCGGCATCGCGCAGGAAGGCTTCGGCGAAACGGCCGTGCCCATGCTCGGCGAGGACCGCATCGATCCGGGCTTGCGCTGCGGGATCAGACGAGCCGCACAAGGCCAGCGCGATCGGGCCCAGCCCCAGTTCGAACAGCCGGTTGCCGCGTGCGGACTGGAGGTAATAGTGGCGCTTGGGCGTGGCCCGCGCGATCAGCTCGACCTGCCGGTCATTGAGGCCGAAGCGCGCGTAGATGTCATGACCCTGCGGCTCGATCGCCCGATCGTTGGGCAGCAGGATCCGCTGCGGGCAGCTTTCGATGATGGCCGGCGCGATCGCGGAGCCCGCAATGTCTGCAAGGCTTTGCGTCGCGAACAGCACCGCTACATTCTTCTTGCGCAGCACCTTCAGCCATTCCCGGATGCGGGCTGCGAAAAGCGGATGGTCGAGGAAGATCCAGGCCTCGTCGAGGATCAGCAAGGTCGGGCGGCCATTGAACCGCTCTTCCAGCCTGTGAAACAGATAGGTCAATACGGGCGCGACCGCGCCTGCCAGGCCCATCAGCGCCTCGGTCTCGAAGCACTGGACGTCGGCCAAGCCAAGATGCTGTTCGGCGGCATCGAGCAGCCGGCCATGCGGGCCTTCGAGCGTATAGGGCTGGAGCGCAAGGCGCAGCGCGTTCGACTGCAGCAGCAGCGCGAGTCCGGTCAGGGTTCGCTCCTCGCGCGGCGCGGAAGCAAGGCTGCCGAGAGCGGTCCAGATCGCGTCCTTCACTTCCGGCGTTACGATCAAGCCCTCGTGCGCGAGCAGCGCCGCGATCCAATCCGCGGCCCAGCTTCGTTCGCCCGCATCCTCGATGTTCGCAAGCGGCTGGAATGCGAGCCTCTCGCCGTCGGCCTCGGCCGAGCCGAGCGCGTGATGGGCGCCGCCCATCGCCAGTACGGCCGCCCGCGCGCTGTTGCCCTTGTCGAAAATATAGACCTGCGCGCGCGGGTATCTGCGGAATTGCAGCGCGATGAGGCTCAGCAGCACCGACTTGCCGGCGCCTGTCGGCCCAACGACCATCATGTGCCCCACATCACCGACATGGGTGGAAAGCCGGAACGGCGTCGAGCCGGCGGTCTTCGCAACCAGCAATGGCGGTCCGTCGAGGTGCCCATTGCGCACCGGCCCGGCCCACACCGACGGAAGCGGCATCAGGTGCGCGAGGTTGAGCGTATGCACCAGCGGTTGCCGGACATTGGCGTAAGTCTGGCCCGGCAGCGAGGAGAGCCAGGCCTCGACCGCGTTGACGGTCTCGCGGACGCAGGTGAAGCCAAGCCCGTTGACGATCCTCTCGACCGCGCGGACCTTGTCCTCCACCGCCGCCCGGCTCCGGTCCCTGACCGTGATCGTCGTGGTCAGGTAGCCGAATGCGACATGGTCGCCGCCAAGTACCTGGAGCGCCTGGTCGGCATCGGCCACCTTGTTGTCGGCATCGCTGTCGAGCAATTGCGCGGGTGAATTATAGAGCACCTCGCGGAGAATTGCGGTGATTGACTTGCGCTTGTTGAACCATTGGCGCCGGAGCGAGGTGAGCGTCTTGGTCGCTTGGCTCTTGTCGAGCGCGATGAAGCGCGTGACCCAGCGATAGCCGAAGTCCTGGTGGTTGAGCGCATCGAGGATGCCGGGACGGCTGAGGCTCGGGAAGCCGAGGATGGTCAGCGTACGCACATGCAGGTCGCCAAGGCACGGCTCAAGCCCGCCGACCAGCGGCGTATCTGCAAGCAGCCCATCGAGATACATCGGCGTCTCCGGCGCGGCGACCCTATGCTGACGGTCGGAGATCGCGCCATGCAGGAATGTCAGCGTCTCGCTATCATCGAGCGGGCGCACCTGCGGCATGAAGCCGCAGAGCAGGTCGAGCACGCGGTCGGTCTCGGCAACGAAGCTTTCCAGTGCGCCGCGCCAGTCGCGTGTATTTTCGCCATCGGGCCGCTCCACAAGGCTCCGCCCCGCACGGTCGGTAGCATCTGCGGGCGGAAGCCACGTCAGGGACAGGTGATAGCGGCTTTCGAAATGCGTCCCCGCCGCCTCGAAGGCCGCTCGGCGCTCGCCATCGACGAGCCAGCTCGCCGCATCGGCAAAGCTACTGTCGGGATAGGCCTGCGCCTCGCGCCGCTCCGCGTCGAAGAATAGCGCCCAGCCGCTGCCGAGTCGCTTGAGCACATTGTTCGCCCGCGCGCAGGCGGCGACCAGCTCGGCCTCGGTCGCGGACTCGAGGTCGGGACCACGGAAGGCAAGCACCCGCAGAAAGCTGCCGTCCTTGTTGAGCACCACGCCGGGCGCCACCAGCGCCGCCCAGGGCAGGTGATCGGCAAGGCGCTCGGCGGACGCGCGATATTCGCCCAGGAACATCATTTCAGGTGGCTCAGCATGCGAAATATCCCTTCTGGCGGATGTGGCGCAGGAGGACCGGCGCGAAATCGGGATCACGGCGGGCGGCCATCACGGCGATGCTATGGCCGACGGCCCAGAGCAGCACCCCGGCCAGCCACTGCTGGAGGCCGAGGCCGACCGCTGCCGCCAGCGTGCCGTTGACGATCGCTATGCCCCGCGGTGCGCCGCCCAGCAGAAGCGGCGAACCCAGCGCGCTGTGGATCGGCACCTCGTAGCCGTCGATATGCTCTGATCCGGAGGACATGGCGCCGCTCACAAGATCAATGCTCCGCCGCCGAAGCTGAAGAAGGACAGGAAGAAGCTCGAGGCGGCAAAGGCGATGGAGAGGCCGAAGACGATCTGTATGAGTCGCCGGAACCCGCCCGCGCTCTCGCCGAAAGCGAGCGTCAGGCCGGTCACGATAATGATGATCACGGCGACGATCTTGGCTACCGGGCCCTGCACGGATTCCAGCACCTGCTGCAGTGGTTCTTCCCACGGCATGCCGGAGCCGGCCGCCTGGACCTGGGTGGCGAGCGCCAACGCGAGGCCGATCGCGCCGCCGACGAGCGACGAGCGGTTGGCGATGCGGCGGGGATTGCGGGCAAAGGTCATGGGTCAGGTCTCCTTCGGGCTGGGCTTGGGGGGATTGAGCTTGGGAAGATCGGCGAGCGTGTAGGCGCCGGTGTCGGGGTCGAGCCCGGCGACACGCGCGATCGTGGCGACGCGGCGGTCGACGCCGCGCCCGGCGATGAAGACGATGATATCGATGGCCTCGGCGACCAGTTGGCGCGGCACGGTGACGACTGCCTCCTGCACCAACTGTTCGATGCGGTAGAGTGCGGCTAGGGCGCTGTTGGCGTGGACCGTCGCGATCCCGCCGGGGTGACCGGTATTCCAGGCCTTGAGCATGTCGAGCGCTTCGGGGCCGCGGACCTCGCCGACCACGATGCGATCGGGGCGCAGGCGCATGGTCGAGCGCACCAGCTCGGTCATCGACACATGCGGTGGACGGGTACGTAGCGCCACCGTGTCGGGCAGCGGGCATTGCAGTTCGCGCGTGTCCTCGATGAGGATGACGCGGCTATCGAGCCCCGAATGTTCTGGGGCCATCTCGGCGAGCAGCGCATTGGCGAGGGTCGTCTTGCCTGAGCTGGTGCCTCCGGCGACGAGGATATTGCAGCGCTGGGCGACAGCGGCGCGCAGGGCGTCTGCCTGGGCCTCCGACATCAACCCATCGGCGATATAGTCGTCGAGCGTGTGCAGCCTCGTGGCAGGCTTGCGGATGGAGAAACAGGGTGCGGACGACACCGGAGGCAGCACGCCTTCGAAGCGCTCGCCAGCGCAGCCCTCGATATGCGGCGGCAGCTCAGCCGATAGGATCGGGTGCTCGGCATGGACCTCGGCCCGGACATGGCTCGCCACCAGCCGGATGATCCGCTCGACCTGGTCCGGTTCGATGCGAACCTCGGTATCGGTACGGCCTTCGCCAAGACGATCGAGCCGCAGCGCCCCGTCAGGGTTCACCATGATCTCGGTGACTTGGCTGTCGCGCATCGCTGCGGCAATGTCGCGGCCTAGCGCCGTGATCAGCATCCGGCGGCGCCGCTCCGCCGAGGTGGCCGGCCCTGCGGTGTCTGGGCGGCCGCTCATTCGCCATTCTCCGAAGAACCGGCCAGGGTGCGCCGCCCGGTCGAGACTTGCCGACCGACCTGGGTCACGAAGGCTTCGAACCTCTTGGCTCCGAGCGCGCGGCCCGCCTGGTCGTTTTCGGCGAGCGGCGTCTGGATCGCGAGTTCGAACCGGATGAAGAGGGCGAGCGTCTCGAGGATCACATAGGTGTCGCGATCGACCCGGCCGATCGCCTGCGTGAGCCTGTCGAGGCGGATCGCGAACCGATCCTCCAGCTCCGATGCGCCCCGGCGATTGAGCCAGGCAGTAACCGCATCGACGAGGATGGCCGACTTGCTGGCGCCAGGCCTGGCGGCGAGCGCTTCCAGCCGATCGGACACGGGCTTGGGCAGGAACAGCTGATGGCGGATCTTCTCCATGATCAAAATCCCAATTGGAGGTCGTCGGGGCGATCCGAGGCGGCATCGAGGCCGTAGACCGTGCGCACGGTGCCGAGCTGCTGGACCCGGTCCATTGCGCGGCGCTCGGCAGCCTGGTCGCCATCGTCTTCGCCAAGGCCCAGGGGGTCTGCGACCTCTGGCTCGATGACGACCGCGGGTTCGATGTCGTGCGCGGGGTGACGCGCCTGCTCGAGGCCGCCGGCGTCGGCTCGTTCATCGGCATCATCGTGGGCGGAGAGGCGGATGTCAGCGTCGCGAACCTGTCCAGCCCAGTCATCCGGGCGAGCTGCCGGAAGGTCACGATAGCCGGCGCCATCCAGTATCGGTGCGGGCGAGAGCCGCTCTGTGAATCGGCGATCCTCGTAATAGCGCAGCTTCTTCACGCGTATCGGGGGGTGTCCAGAGATCAGGACCAGTCCATCCGTGGGCGCAAGCTGCATCACCTCGCCGGGCGTCAGCAGGGCTCGTGCAGTCTCCTGGCGGCTGACCATGACGTGCGCCAGCCAGGGCGCGAGCCGGTGCCCCGCATAGTTGCGCATCGCGCGCTGTTCGGTTGCCGTACCGAGTGCGTCCGAAATCCGCTTGGCAGTTCGCTCGTCATTGGTCGCAAAGGCGACGCGGACATGGCAATTGTCGAGAATGGCGTTGTGCTCGCCATAAGCCTTCTCGATCTGGTTCAGGCTCTGCGCGATCAGGAAGGCGCGCACCCCGTAGCCCGCCAGGAACGCGAGGTTTGTCTCGAAGAAATCGAGCCTTCCCAGCGCCGGGAACTCGTCGAGCATCATCAGCAACCGATGTCGGCCCTGTGCGGCCTCACCGTCCTTGCCCACGCCGTGCAATTCCTCGGTCAGCCGGCGGCCGATCTGGTTGAGGATAAGGCGAACCAGCGGCTTGGTGCGGCTGATGTCGGACGGCGGCACGACAAGGTAGAGCGAGATCGGATGCGCCGCTCCGACGAGATCGGCGATGCGCCAGTCCGAGGCAGCGGTTACTGCAGCGACGGTCGGGTCTCGATAAAGGCCAAGAAACGACATGGCGGTCGACAGCACGCCGGAGCGTTCGTTCTCGCTCTTGTTGAGCAGTTCACGGGCCGCAGAGGCGACCACGGGATGGACCAGCGGCGCATCCGGCGTACCGAGATGGTTGGTGGCCATCATCCTTCGCAGGGTCGCGGCGAAGCTGCGTTGCGGGTCCGACAGGAAGGTCGCGACGCGGGCGAGCGTCTTCTCTTCCTCGGCATAGAGGACATGGAGGATGGCGCCGACCAGCAGCGAATGGCTGGTCTTCTCCCAGTGATTGCGACGCTCCAGCGCACCCTCGGGATCGACCAGGATGTCGGCGATATTCTGGACGTCGCGGACTTCGTTCACCCCGCGCCGGACCTCGAGCAGCGGATTGTAGCGCGCCGAGCGCGCGTCGGTCGGATTGAACAGCAGGCAGTGCGAGAAGCGGGCACGCCAGCCGGCGGTCAGCTGCCAGTTCTCGCCCTTGATGTCGTGTACGAGGCAAGAGCCGGTCCAGGAAAGCAGGGTTGGGATGACAAGGCCGACCCCCTTGCCCGACCGGGTGGGCGCGAACGCCATGACATGTTCGGGCCCATCGTGGCGCAAGTCATCGCGGCCGATGCGCCCGAGCACGACGCCGTGCTGGTCGAGCAGCCCGGCACCCTTGATGTCCCGGTGCGTCGCCCAGCGGGCCGAGCCATAGGTGGTCAGGTCTTTGGACTGGCGCGCGCGCCATACCGAACCGAAGATCGCCGCGCCGCAGCCAACGAAGCCGCCAGCGGCTGCGATTGCCCCCGCCTTGTCGAACACGACGGGCGCATAGGCGTCGAACGAAAACCACCAGGGAAAGATCGACCAGGGATGATAGATCGGCTGGCCCAGCAAGACGAACCAGGGGGCGCCAAGCTCCGGTTGATAAGCGAGTTGCGCCGCGGCCCATTGCGTGGCGGTCCAGATGCCCGCGAGGATGATCGCGAGCACTATGAGGATTTGTCCTATGAGTAGCTTTGTCGGGGTCATGCGGGCCTCCGCCCCGGTCCGGGAACTGACCGCGGGCTAGGGCATAGGGTCCCAGAAGAACGGCTCGGGCGTCAGGGCGTCGCTGGTATCGCTAGGTATCTCCTCGCGGTCCCCGGCGACCGGTTTCGGACCGGCGCCATGTTGGGGCGACGAATCGCACTTGCAGTTCGCTACCGCCTGGCGATCGATGGCATCATCCCGGCCCGCTGACGGCCAATGCCCGTGCCGCCTTCGATGCGCAGGAAAGGGGCACGCCATCGGGCAAGCTTGGAATTTCACGCGGCGGCAGTCGCCGATCCCGTCTGGTCCATGCCGATCAGATGCAGCGCGGAAAAGTTCGATCTCGTGGACGTCGCCAACCCGCGCGGGCAGGACGGAAGCGTCACTAGGCGATAATCATGGTCGCGGCTCCGGAAGCGTCGTAGCGCTAGTCGACCTCTTCCAAGACCGCGAGACATCTCTGCTGGGCGATCCCAGCGAGCAATCGAATTCGACCCAAATGAGACTTACGGGTGCCGATTTTCCGCTCTCAGGAGCGGTAGGTCCGCTTTTCTGAATTTGGCTGCCTAAGATGGCCGGGTCGCTCTTGGAACCTGCGTGCGGTCATAGCTGACGGTTACGCCGGGTCGGCTGCCAACAAAATATTGCCGTTCCGGCTTGGTCACCCATATGACGGCTTACCCCGCAACCTGCCAATCGGGTCTAGCATACCGGCTGGTGCTCTGTGCGCCCATCCCAGTCATTCATGTTCGTCAGGCTCCGATCCAGAACCGGTCATTCGATCATCAGGGCGAAAATCAGGATTGAGGCATGATTGCGATTGCGGAGTGGTCCGCTGCGTTATCAACCGGAAGCCCAGCCTCCTTGCGTTCGGAATAGCGGTCGACCAGCTGACCGGCATGCGGACGCATCAAGACAGTGAAGCGCACCAGTTCCTCCATTACGTCGACAATGCGATCATAATAGCTTGATGCCCGCATGCGACCGTCCTCACCGAACTCCTTGTACGCCATCGCCACCGACGACTGATTGGGGATCGTGAACATCCGCATCCAGCGGCCTAGCAAGCGCAGCGAATTGACGGCGTTGAAGGATTGCGAGCCCCCGGACACTTGCATGACAGCAAGGGTTCGTCCCTGCGTCGGCCTCATCCCGCGCATTTGCAGCGGCAGATGGTCGATCTGCGTCTTCATGATGCCGGTGATCTGACCATGCCGCTCGGGGCTGCACCAGACCATGCCTTCCGACCACAGTGCGTGCTCGCGCAGTTCGTGCACTGCCGGGTGGTCGTCTCCCGCTATCTGATCGGGCAGCGGCAGGTCACTGGGATCAAAAATGCGGGTCTCGGCGCCGAAGAATTGAAGCAGGCGCGCCGCCTCTTCCACGGCTAGGCGTGAAAACGAGCGTTCCCGCAGCGAGCCGTAGAGCAGCATAATGCGCGGGGGCGGTTGGTCCGGGCCAAGGCCAGCGGCGGGACGAGCCAACGCGAAAGCCTTGTCCATAGCAGGAAGATGATCGGGGGTGGCGAGCTCGCGCAGTCTCATGCGGAAATCCCTTTCTCGTACCAACGGCGGGTCCGCTTCAACAAGGCGACGATCGACAGCATCACCGGTACTTCGACCAGCACGCCCACGACCGTCGCCAGCGCGGCGCCGGAACTGAGGCCAAAGAGGCTGATGGCGGCGGCCACAGCCAGTTCGAAGAAGTTGGAGGCACCGATCAACGCCGAAGGGCCGGCGACGCACCATGCCACGCCAAAGCGGCGGCTGAGCCAGTAGGCGATGCTGGCATTAAGATAGACCTGAAACAGGATCGGCACGGCAATCAACACGATCACGAGTGGCTGTCGGATGATCTGCTCGCCCTGAAAGCCGAACAGCAGCACCAGCGTCAGCAGCAAGCTGGCAAGGCTGATCGGGCCGATGGCGGACAGGAAATGCTGGAGCCGCTTCTCACCGCCGCGAAGGAGGGCTCGACGGAGTAGTTGCGAGATGACCACCGGGACGACGATGTAGAGCCCCACCGATAGCGCCAGCGTGTTCCACGGGACGATGATCGATGCCACACCCAGCAGCAGACCCACCAGCGGCGCGAAGGCAAAGACCATGATCAGGTCGTTGAGCGCGACCTGGCTCAAGGTGTAGTTCGGTTCGCCGTCGACGAGGTTGGACCAGACGAAGACCATCGCGGTGCAAGGCGCTGCAGCCAACAGGATCAACCCGGCAATGTAGGACGACGATGCACCTTCAGGCAGCATCGGTGCGAACAGATGGCCGAGGAAGAAGGTGCCGAGCAGCGCCATCGAGAATGGCTTGATCGCCCAGTTCACCACAAGGGTAACGCCAATGCCGCGCCAGTGCTGCCTAAGGCTATGGAGCGCGCCGAAATCGACCCGCAGCAGCATCGGGATTATCATCAGCCAGATCAGGCCCGCCACCACGAGGTTGACGTTAGCGATCTCCAACGCTGCGATTGCCTCGAAGGCGCCGGGGAGCAAATGGCCGAGACCGATCCCGATCACGATGCACAGAGCCACCCACAGCGAGAGATAGCGCTCGAACAGTGACATGGCCTCAGTCCTTCCAGGAAGCGACAGGCACGGTCGTGGTGCCGCCACCCAAGGCGACCTGCATGTAAACCGTGTCGAGCCAACGCCCGGCCTTCCAGCCCATGCCGGTCAGGCGGCCGACATGCTCGAACCCGCAGGCTTCGTGTAGCGCTACCGAGCCAGGTTCGCCGCCGCCGATAACGGCGACCATCTGCCGAAAGCCATAGGCTTCAGCTGCCTGCAGCAACGCTTTGAGCAACAGTTTGCCGATGCCGCCGCCGCACCGGTCGTGCGCCACGTAGATGCTGTTCTCGCAGGCATAGGCATAAGCTGGTCGATCGCGGAACTGCGTGGCGTAAGCGTAGCCCACTACCGCTGATCCATCACAGACAACAAGGAACGGCCAGCCCCGTTCGCTCACCATTCGTATCTTCTCTACGGTCTCGGCCTCGGTCGGTGGCACCACCTCGTAGGTCGCCGTGCCATTCAGGACATGATGCGCATAGATGGCGGCAATGGCCTCAGCATCGCCGATCGTTGCGCTGCGAACCGAAAGGGTCATCGCCGGGTCGCTTCCACAACTTCGCCGTCTTCCTTGACGAACGTGCTGCGCTGCTCGGTCGGCAGCAAATCCAACACTTCTTCGGACGGGCGGCAGAGCTTCACGCCCAGCGGCGACACGACGAGCGGCCGATTGATGAGGATCGGATGCTCCATCATCGCGTCGACCAATGCCTCGTCCGTCAAGGTCTCGTCGCCGAGGCCCAGTTCGGCATAAGGCGTTCCCTTCTCGCGCAGCAGAGCGCGCGGAGTAATGCCGGCCCGCTCGATGAGCTCAACCAGCCGCGCACGGCTTGGCGGCGTCTTCAGATATTCGACAATGTGGGGCTCGATGCCCGCATTGCGGATCATGGCCAGGGCATTACGAGAGGTCCCGCAAAGCGGGTTATGGTAGATCACGATATCGGTCATTATCGCCTCTTCAGCAGCAGGTCAGTTCGGCCAGCAGCGGCTCGCACAGTTCGGCGCGCCCCTGGCAGCAATCCTTGGCCAGATAGATCATCAGTCCGCGCAGCGCATCGAGGTTGGCGCGCTGAATTTGTTGACGGCCACGCTTCTCGGAAAGCACTAGGCCGGCCTTCACCATCACGGCCAGATGCGTTGAAAACGTGCTCTGGGTCAATCCCGATGCATCCACCAATTCGCCGGTCGACAGGCCATCAGGCTCATGTCGGATCAACAGGCGGAACGCATCGAGCCGCGTAGGATGGCCGAGAGCGGAGAGTATCAAGAGTGCATCGCTGGTGTTCATGCATCGTAATTATCCGATGCAATCAAACCAGTCAACAAGCCATCAATAACTCCCGATGCTTCAATCGTCAGGCTTAAGGGCAGCTTGGGACCAATTGCGAAATGGAAGCTGGCATTCCGAGATTGGCTTGACGCGTGGTTGGAGCGGAAAACCTGACCGTCTGCTCATGGGGATCAAAAATCGCCCCTTGAACGGCCAGTTTGGGTCGACGGCAGGAAGGCGGCAATGCGCCCATCCAAGCCGCTCAATTGGAAAAGTATCGCGCCTACGAGCGGCCAGTCCGGTTACAGGAGTAGGTTTGATGCGAAGCGAGTATGGTACCCATTCGCTCCGGCGAACGAAGGCATCGATCATCTACAGGGCGACCGGCAATCTACGGGCTGTCCAGATCCTGCTCGGCCACAGCAAGATCGAAAATACGGTGCGCTATCTTGGGATCGACGAAGAAGACGCGCTCGCCCTCGCTGAAAATATCGAAATTTGAGTGTTGGCTCCTTGCCTATGGCGAGGGGCCATTTAGCGTAGCCACCAGCGGAGCAGTCCTCCCACAAGCGCCAGCGCGGAAACGCTCGCAGCCCAGATGCCGACGCACCAACCGAGACGGCTCAGCAACAGGCGCATCAGTGATATCCTTCCGTGCCAACCTTGCCGCGAAAGACCCAGTAGGACCAAGCCGTGTATGCCAGGATCACGGGCACCATGATCGAGGCTCCGACCAGCATGAAAACCTGACTGCGGACGGGCGCTGCCGCTTCCCAGATCGTAACCCGCGCCGGGACGACGTCGGGCCAGATCGAGACGCCGAGCCCGACCAGGCACAGTCCGAACAGGGCCAGCGCCCAGAAAAACGGCTGTGCGTCGCGCTTCAACCGCAGACTCCGGTAGAAGAGGAATATCGCTATAAGCGTAGCAAGCGGCACCTGCGCAGTTGCGAGCACGCCGGGGAAGCTCAGCCAACGATGATAGTATTGCGTCTCGAGCCGTAGCGTCGCGAGACTGATGGCGCCGATCATGATGAGCAAGCCGATCCCAAGCCGTCCGGCGTAGGTCACCGCCTGCCGCTGCAGGCCGCCTTCGGTCTTCCAGTTGAGCCAGCAAGTCCCGAGCAGGGCATAGCCGATGAGCAGGCCGACGCCCGTCAGCAGGCTGAACGGCGACAGCCATTCCCACCAGCCACCGGCATAGCTGCGCCCCCGGACCGTGATGCCCTGCAGCAGCGCGCCCAGCGCAATGCCTTGCGCGAAGGTGGCGATGACCGACCCCGTCGTGAACGCCTTGTCCCAGAAGGCCCGATGTGCCGGATCGCGCCAGCGGAACTCGAATGCCACGCCGCGGAATACAAGCCCAAGCAGCATCGCGATCATCGGCGCGTACAACGCAGGAAGGATGATGGCATAGGCCAGGGGAAATGCCGCGAACAGGCCGCCGACGCCCATTACCAGCCAGGTTTCGTTGCCGTCCCAGACCGGCGCGATGCTGTTCATCGCGGTGTCGCGGTCCTGCCCAACCTTGAAGAACGGAAACAGGATGCCGATGCCAAGATCGAAGCCGTCCATCACGACATAAGCGATGATCGCAAAGCCGATGATGCAGGCCCAGATGACAGTGAGGTCGATCATGCCGAAGCTCCCTCGATGATAGCCGGCGCCGGGGTGATCCCCGCGCTGCGGATGGGCGCATCGCCCAGCGGGGTTTCATGCGCCTCGGGTGGCTTCTTCATCAGGTGAAGCAGGTACCAGATACCCATGCCGAACACGGTGAAATAGACGATAACGAATGCCAGCAGCGACGAGGCCACCGCCGAGGCATCGAGCGGCGAAGCGCTCTGCGTGGTCCTGAGCAGCCCATAGACCGTGAAAGGTTGCCGCCCGACTTCCGTCACGATCCAGCCGGACAGCACCGCAATCAGTCCCGACGGCCCCATCAGCACGGCGAAGCGATGCAGCAGCGGCCAGTCATAAAGCGCCTTGCGCCAGCGTGCGATGAGGCTCAGGGCGCCGATCCCGAGCATCGCGAACCCGATGCCGACCATCGCCCGGAACGCCCAGAAGACGATGCCGACGGGCGGACGATCAGCCTGCGGCACCGTATCGAGACCCTTCAGGGGCGCATCGGGGTCGTGCTTCAGGATGAGCGAGGATGCCTTGGGTATCTCGATGGCATAATCCACCCGCTGGTTCGCGCTGTCGGGAATGCCGAACAGGATCAAGGGGGCGCCATGCGGATGGCTCTGGAAATGCCCTTCCATCGCCATGACCTTCACCGGCTGATGTTCGAGCGTGTTGAGGCCATGCATGTCGCCCGCGAAAATCTGGATGGGCGCGACGATCGCGGCCATCCACATGGCCATGGAGAACATCTTGCGCGCGCCGGGATTGCTGCGGTCCTTAAGAAGATGCCAGGCACCCACCGCGCCGACGATAAACGCGGTCGTCAGATAGGCGGCAAGGACTGTGTGAAAGAGCCGATAGGGGAAGCTGGGATTGAAGATGATTGTCAGCCAGCTTGGCCCCGGGAGGAACTGGCCGTTGGCGCCGACCTCATAGCCAACGGGCGTTTGCATCCAGCTGTTGACCGACAGGATCCAGAATGCGGAAATAAAAGTCCCCAGCGCGACTGCAAGCGTCGCGACGAAGTGCAGCTTGCGCCCAACCTTGTTGATCCCGAACAACATGACCCCGAGGAATCCGGCTTCTAAGAAGAAGGCGGTCAGCACCTCATAGGCCATCAGCGGGCCTATAACCGGGCCGGCCTTGTCGGAGAAGATCGACCAGTTGGTGCCGAACTGATAGGACATGACGATACCCGAGACGACACCCATCGCGAACACGACGGCGAATATTTTCAACCAGTAGCGGAACAGATTAGCATAGACGCCCTTGCCGGTCTTCAGCCACAGAGCTTCGAGCACGGCCAGATAGCTTGCCAGCCCGATGGAAAAGGCCGGGAAGAGGAAGTGAAAGCTCACCGTGAAGGCGAATTGCGCCCTTGCGAGAATGATGGCGTCCATGAATATCCCCGTTCAGCTGGCGAACTCGGACCAGCTCTTGAATAGCATGTAGATGGCAACGACGAGCACGAAGACTGCGAAGAGGCTGTTCAACCGGCCCTTTTCGTTGGCCAGCACCTGCGATGCACGGGTGCCGATGACGCTCCCCACAATGCCGCCCACGATGAACACGCCGGCCAGACCCCAAAGGACGTAGCCCGAAAGCGCATAGTTGAGCGCTGTCGTCAGGCCGAAGGCCGCGACCGCAACGAGCGAGGTGCCGATCGCGCGCAGGATGGGCATGTGGGTCGAGGCAATCAGGCCCGGCACGATAAGGAAACCGCCGCCGATACCGAAAAAGCCGGAAAAGGCGCCGGTGCCGAGGCCATAGCCGACGACCTTGCCGACATTTTCCCGATTGCACTGTGCGCCCTCGACGCCCTGGTCGCCGCGACCGCGAAACATCAGGACTGCCACAACGATCATCAGGATCGCGAACAGGAACAGCAGCTTGTGCCCATCGATGCTCTTGCCGAGCGTCGAGCCGCCAAGCGCTCCGACGACGCCGGCAGCGGCATAGATCCCCCCGCATCGCCAGTTCACTGTGCGGGCATGGGCATGGTTCCAGAGGCCGGCGAGCGCATTGGCCGCGACGGCCAGTGCGCTGGTGCCGATCGCCTCATGCGGATTGCGTATCCCCACGAGATAAAGCAGCAATGGCACGGCGAGGATTGACCCGCCGCCCCCGACAAGCCCGAGGACAAAGCCCACAAGTGCGCCCGACAGGCCGCCGAGGGCGTATTGAAGCGGCTCAAGCATGGCTCATTGCGCCGCCTCGATCGCGTGCGGTGCGACCATCCATTCCCGGCCCTTGAGCATGCCATTCCAGTAAACCGGCGGCAGGATGGTGTCCTTGAGGAGCCAGGACAGGCGCGAGGGCCGCGTTCCGTCGATCAGCCAGTTGGGAAAGCTGGGCAGCAATTTCCCGCCGTAGCCGAACTCGGCGAGGACGATCTTGCCCGCCTCGACCGTCAGCGGGCAGGACCCGTAGCCGTCATAGTCTGCGACCGGCGGCTTGCCCTCGAGCGCGGCAAGAACATTGACCGCGACGACCGGCGCCTGCTTGCGCGCCGCGGCGGCAGTCTTGGCGTTCGAGGCGGAGCAGGCGTCGCCCAATGCAAAGACATTGGGATAGCGCACATGCTGAAGCGTTGCCTCGTTGACTTCGATGAAGCCGGAAACTGCCGCGAGGGGGCTGGTGCGCACGAAATCGGGCGCCACCTGGGGCGGCACGACGTGAATCATGTCGAAGCGCTCCTCGACGCGCCGCGTGTCTTCGCCATCCTTACGTTCGAATGTCGCCACCTTTGCAGCGCCGTCGATCGCGACAAGCTTCGATTCAAAGTTCAGGTGCGCGCCGTAGCGCTCGACATATTCCATCAGTGACGGGACATAGGCGGCAACGCCGAACAGCACCGCGCCCGCAGTGTGGAACTGGACTTCGATGTCGTTCAGGACGCCCGCTTTTTCCCAGCGATAACAGGACAGATACATCGCCTTCTGCGGCGCGCCAGCGCACTTGATCGGCATTGCGGGCTGGGTGAACAGAGCCCGCCCGCCCTTGAATTCCTTCACCAGTCTGTCGGTGTAGGGCGCAAGATCATAGCCATAGTTGGACGTCACACCGTTCTTGCCGATCGCGTCAGCTAGGCCCGGTATCGCATCCCAGTCCAGTTTGATGCCGGGACAGGCAACGAGCACACGGTAGCGCACCTCGCTGCCGTCACTGAGGATGACCTTGTTTTCGTCGGGAGCAAAACCCGAGGCTGCGGCGCGAATCCAGGCCACTCGGCTGGGCATGACCTGCGCTTCAGTGCGGCGGGTAAATTCCTTGTTGAACACACCGGCGCCGACCATCGTCCAGCCAGGTTGATAATAATGCACCTCGGAAGGCTCGATGACTGCGATGTCAAGCTTGGGGTTGCGCTTCAGGAGGCTTGAGGCCGTTGATATCCCGGCTGCGCCGCCACCGACGATCACAACATCGTGAACACGCCCGCCGGGTGCCGATTGGTTTCTGGATGCAACAAGTTCATACAATTTCGTGGATCGTGCGCCGGAACGGCAAAAGGCTAGAACCGGCGTAGGGAAACCCGCAAGCGCACCCGCCATGGCTTCGGCATTCGCATCGGTGATTGCCCCCGAGACTGCAGGTATGTGGGCGAAGCTAAGCCCCAGTCGTTCGGCAGCCTCGCCTAGCAGCGCAGCTGCGATCTGACCTGGCTCCTCATTGTCGGGTCGATTGCAGATGATCGCCTTAAAGCCTTGCGCGGCGATCGCGGGAATGTCGGCGAGTGCGATCTGCGGGGAGACCGCGAAATCCCGGTTGAGCGGCTTGATGTCCATGGCTTCTCCTCGCTCCCGCTCCAATGCGGGCCTCTTTTTATTGTGTGATGATGCGGTGTGCGGTCATGCCGGCGAGCATGGCGATCACGAAAATCCCAGCCTCGAATGGTGCGATGGCGAGGTCGGCAAGGGCGGGGCCGGGACATAGTCCGCCAATGCCCCAGCCGATGCCGAACAGGATCGCACCGAGGATCAGTTTTGCGTCGAGTAGGCCGGTGCCCGGCAGATCGAAGGCCTCGCAGGCGATCGGCTTGGGCATCCGTTGCTGGACTCGCCAAGCGAGCGCCATGGGCATCAACGCACCAGCCATCACAAAGGCGAGCGTAGGGTCCCATGCCGCGAACAGATCGAGGAAGGCGCGCACCCGCATTGGATCAGCCATACCGGACACGGTGAGCCCAGCTCCGAACAGGAGGCCGGCAAGCAGCGAGACGGCGGAAGCTTTCACTTGGCCCTGCCGCAGGTCGAAAGACCGAGCGGGCGGTACAGCGGACAGAAGCTGATCGCACTCGTCAAAAGAAATACGACCGCAAGGATCGTTAAGCCGACACCGAGACCCCCTCTGATCGTCCCGGTCCACCAGAGATAGCCGATCACCAGCGCGACGATCGCGCGCAGCATCCGGTCGAATGTTCCCATGTTCCTCGTCATGCCCAGTCTCCCCCGATTATCCGTTGATGAAACCGAAAGCGCGCATCAGTCCGACCGTGGCGAAGCCACTCGTCATGAAGGTCAAGGTGGCAACCATGGATCGGCGCGAGAGTCGGGAGAGACCGCAGACCCCGTGACCGCTCGTGCAACCTGAACCGAGCCGGGTCCCGAAACCGACAAGCAGTCCGGCCATGACCAGTTGCGGGATTGAAGCTGTAAAGCGCGGCTCGACGCCGCTGGAAGCCAGCGTGACGAGCAGCGCTCCCACGGGCAGCCCGATAACAAAGGCGAGCGCGACCGCGCGCGGCGCGCCCCTATCGGCAATGCCCGACGCTCGGGCGAGCATGCCGCTGACGCCAGCAATGCGACCAAGACCGAGGAGCATGATCGCAGCGGCAAGACCGATCAGCAGGCCGCCTGCCAGCCCCGCAACGGGCATGGCATTAGGGAAGCCGGGCAGCATCATACCGCGTTGACCGGGATCTTGAGATAAATGACGCCATTGTCCTCGGCCGGCGGCAAGTGCCCCGCGCGCATGTTCACTTGGACAGAAGGCAGGATCAGGCGCGGCATCGCGAGCGTCTTGTCGCGTGCTTCGCGCATCGCGACGAATTCGTCTTCACTTACCCCTTCATGGATATGGACGTTGGCCTTGCGCTCGGCCTCTACGGTCGTTTCCCAGACATAGTCCTTGCGCCCCTCCGGCAGATAATCATGGCACATGAAGAGCCGCGTCTCCGGCGGCAGTGACAAAAGCCGCATCGCAGATTGATAGAGGGTGCGGGCATCGCCACCGGGAAAATCGGCGCGCGCCGTGCCGTAGTCGGGCATGAACATGGTATCGCCGACAAAGACGGCGTCACCGATCACGTAAGCAATGCAAGCTGGCGTGTGCCCCGGGACATGCAACACCGTGACATCGAGATTGCCGATGCGGAAACGATCGCCATCTTTCCAAAGGCGATCAAAGTCCGAGCCGTCGCGCTCGAAGTCGGTACCGGCATTGAACAGCTTGCCGAATGTCTCCTGCACGATGACGATGTGCTCGCCGATGGCGATCTTTCCGCCGATCTTCTGCTGCAGATAGGGCGCGGCCGAGAGGTGATCGGCGTGGGCGTGGGTCTCCAGATGCCAGTCGACGGATAACCCCTTTTCCTCGACGTAGGCGAGCACCGCCTCGGCTGCGGAGAAAGATGTGCGCCCCGAAGCCGGATCATAATCCAGAACGCTGTCGACGATCGCGGCGCGAAGGCTCTCTGGATCGTGCACGACGTAAGTCACCGTGAAGGTCGGCTCGTCGAAGAACGCCTTGATCTGGGGAATGCCAACCTGAGCGGCAGAGATTTGCGACGAGGCTGCTGCAAGTGCGGAGTCGGTCACGGAAAACCTCATAAATTCATATTTACACATATCGTGTAATTGACTAATCCTCTTGCGTCAAGGGGCGGAAGTGTCGAAGGAAGCGCTATGGAAATCGCACAAAGAACAGAGAGCCGCTCACCGCGCATCGGAGAGATCGCGCCGGATTTCCGCGCCCGCTCGACGGGAGGCGAGATCCAGCTTTCCAAGCTGCGCGGACGCTGGGTCATCTTTTTTTCCCATCCGGCAGACTTCACGCCCGTCTGCAGCACGGAATTCGCCGAACTCGCCCGGTGTCAGTCGGAATTTGACGCCCTCGAGACGTCACTGTTGGGGCTATCCGTCGACAGCCTTTACTCGCATCTGGCGTGGGTCCGGGCGATCCGTGTGACACTGAACGCCGATGTCCGCTTTCCCATAATTGAAGATCCGAGCATGGCGATCGGGCGTGCCTATGGCATGATCGACGAGCAATCGGCCGACAGCATGGCGATGCGCTCGACTTTCTTCATCGACCCTGAAGGCGTCATTAGAGCGATTACCTGCTATCCCCATAATGTGGGGCGTTCGGTTGATGAGATGCTACGGATGCTGAAGGCGTTGAAGGCTGTGAGCAATGCCCAAACCCTGGCTCCTGAAGGATGGCGCGAAGGGAAACCGTTACTCAGTCCCCCATCCGACATTGATGAAGATCGCGAGGACTGGTTCTGCCGCTTCGTGGACGCGCCATGACGGCCGCATTTTACGAGGACCGCGATGCTGCGACCGTCGCATGCGACAAGCTCAAGGTCTTTGCGCAACCTCAGCGCCTCATGATCCTCTCCTGTCTGTTGCGCGGTGAGCGCAACGTGTCGGAAATCGGTGAAGCAACCCAGATCGCTCAGCCAGCACTAAGCCAGCAGCTCGGCGAATTGCGCCGCGCCAATCTCGTTCAAACGCGCAAGGAGGCCAAGTTGGTCTGGTATACGCTTGCCGACGAGGGCGTCGCTTTATGTGTCCGAACGATGGAAGCGATTTTCGGGGGGCTGGGTGAGGTCGACGATCTGCGCCCGCCCTTACATCTGACAAAACGCGCACCATCTCCGGAGGGTGTTGCCGGTTTCGCTCAAATAATCGATTAGAATTACATTGTGCCGATCGACGTAGTGATTGGGCAGGTGTGTTCGAGGCGAGGACTGACCATCAGATCCAACCACCGCGATCGATCGCTTTCCAGCAGAATATGACGTCTACCGGCGCGAATGGGAACGTCTGGCTTTGGTCGGCAGGCGACGCAGCTGAGAGGCAACTATCTCTGTATCTGCGCTCCAAACGCGACCGTCGTCTACCGGCCAGTCTTGCTCGCTTCCTGCCGCTGCATGCTGTCTTTTTAAATGTCCGGTGTCCGACTTAAAGCTGCCTTTGTGATGCCGGCCTGGGAATGACGGCAATGTCCCGAAGCGCGTCCTTCGCAGCAATGTGCGACAAGCGGGTGTTCTCGGTTACCCGCAACCTTTAGACCCCATGACTGCAGAGCCTCGGTGGCTCAAATCTGAGATGCTGATGATGGATTTTTCAGCAGCGGAGGCGAGTCATGGTGAAGGCAGTGAAATATGTTGGTCTGGACGTTCATAAGGAGACCATAGCGGTCGCAGTTGCCGAAGGGGAACGCGGAGGCGAGGTGCGTTTCGTCGGCACGGTCGCCAATGAGGACGATGCGGTCAGGAAACTGGTCAAGCGGCTGACGTCACCGGGCGTGACGTTGAATGTCTGTTACGAAGCGGGTCCCTGTGGGTATGGTTTGCATCGACTGCTGACAAAGCTGGGACAGAATTGCATCGTCATCGCCCCCTCAATGATGCCGCGACGCCCGGGCGACCATGTGAAGACGGACCGACGTGACGCAATGACGCTGGCGCGGCTTTTACGCGCCGGCGAACTCACGGCGATCTGGGTGCCGGACGAAGCGCATGAGGCGGTACGCGATCTCATCCGCGCTCGACGAAATGCGCAGGACGATGCCATCGGGGCCAAGCAAACGGTGCGCAGCTTCCTGTTGCGACACGATCGTCGTTTTGGCGGCAGGGCAGCCTGGACAAAGATGTACTGGCGGTGGCTGTCCGAGCAGCGGTTCGATTTTCCCCATCAGCAACTGGCATTCGAGGAAATGCAGAAGCGGGTGCTGGAGGCGCAGGCACGGGTCGGGCGCTTAGAAGCGGCGCTGGCTGAAGCGGTGGACGCATGGTGTTTTGCGCCGCTGGTCCGCAATCTACAGGTCCTGCGCGGCATCAGGCTGGTCAGCGCCGCGACGCTGGTGGCCGAGGTTGGCGATCTCACCCGCTTCGACAATCCTAAGCAGTTGATGGCGTATGTCGGCCTGGTGCCGTCCGAGCACTCCAGCGGTGCCCGGACCAAACGCGGCAGGATCACGCGGGCGGGCAACGCGCAGGCACGAACCATGCTGATCGAGGCTGGCTGGTCGTATCGACTGCCAGCACGCGAGGAGCGACGCTATCGTGAGCGGGTCATCGAGATGCCCGAGGATATCCAAGAGATCGGGTGGAAGGCACAGGTTCGCCTGTGTCAGCGCTACCGGCGCCTGGCCGCCGCAGGCAAACCACAGCCAAAGGTGACCACTGCAATCGCGCGTGAACTGGTCGGCTATGCCTGGGACATCGCCCGTCGGGTGTCACCGGCGGTGGCTGGCTGATCGACGTACAACGATCGCGAGAGGAGGCGCCAGCGCACCAGCTGCATAGCCTTGGCTGGCGTGCCGCGGGCACCCGACTGTGATGGGCAATCCACGGTATACGGTGGGGCAGGTTCGTCCGACGCCCGAACTTAGACGGAGGATAGGCCCAGCGACGGATACGGGTAGTGCGGTAACCAACCCGCGGATGAGAGCATGATCAATCGTCGTCGATCAGGCGTCCGCGGCACACCCGCCAAGGTCAATGCGAACGCTGGTCTTGCGGCCAGCGAAGGGGTAAACTTGGTCAGTATCTCGGATGGCAGTCATGAGAGCGTATATCTTTGCCCGTTTTATGTGACGCCCCTAGGACAACCTCGGCGCAGTGCCTGAACTCTAATCGGCTGGTCGCTGTCGATCAGTGACGGATCTTGACCCGCTTTTGTAACGGTCGCCTCCAACCTTGTGTCTCCACGCTGTCCCGTTCTATATTTGTGCCGCTTTGCTCGTTGGGCTTGCATTGCAACCGGTACCGCCCATGCATTTGGAGTTCGCACGCTTTGCGCATCGCCGTCCCCTTCCTTGGCAGAGCGCGCCAGGCCTGAGCCATGCGGAGCGATCTCGATCATCTGCCGCTACACAAGCAGCGCGAGTTGGACCTTGTCGTGGAAATGCTGTTCCAGGGGCTTCGCGACGCCACCGTCGCGGCGACGGGGCGGCGCAAGTCCGGCCGGATCCTCAAGATCATATTGTTCGGATCCTATGCCCGCGGCGACTGGGTGGACGCCCCGCTCGATGCCAACCGGTACAAGTCCGACTATGACCTGCTGGTCATCGTCAACCAGAAGGACCTGACGGATCGTGCGGCCTATTGGGACGAGACGGACCAGCGGATCGTCACCGCCTATAATTTCGAGAAGACCCTTGGCACGCCCGCCAATTTCATCGTCCACTCGCTTCAGGAGGTGAACGACGGGCTGGCGCATGGCCGACTGTTTTTCATGAATATCCTCAACGACGGCATCCTTCTCTACGAATCCGACGATCGGCCGCTGAAGACGCCGGTTCCCAAGACGCCGGACATGGCCTTGGCGGCCGCCGAAGAATATTTTTCGAAGTACATCGGTGACGCAACCCGGTTCTTCGATCTGGCCAAGGTCGCGATTGAAAAGGACTATTGTAATGAGGCGGCGTTTCTCCTTCATCAAACGGTTGAAAATCTCTATCAGGGCCTGTTGCTGACTTTCACTTTCTATACCCCTTACGATCACAATATTCTGTTCCTGCGGGACCTTGCCGAGGATATCGATCGCAGCCTCTTCGATGTCTGGCCGCGCGGCACGCGGCGGGAGCGCGCGCTCTACCAGAAATTGAAGGACGCCTATCGCAAGGGTCGTTATTCGCGCCATTACAGGATCAGCCGCGAGGACCTGGAATGGCTCGCCGGCCATGCCGAGGTCCTTGGGCAGCGCGTCCATGCCCTGTGCCAGTCGCGCATCGCCGAATTGCGCAGGGCCGTTACCGATCAGGCTTGAGCCGGCGTCTTGCGCCCTTCGCACCTTTGGCTATCATAGGCTGCGGAGGCGTTGATCGCCGGCACCCGCCTCCCTCCTGTTCTGCCAGGCATCACTACATCCGTCCCTGCGGTCGGGTGGCAGGGGTTTTTATAAAGACCTCGCGCGTCGCTAGCTCTCGCCAACCCCGGACCGTCCCGAGGCGCGACGACTGCTGGCCCGACGAGGTCGTGCGTTTCCATGCCAATGCGACATGCCCGGGCGCTTGCCGGCGAACGCCGCATCGCTGCGCAATCCGCCGACCCGGACCCCGGTGAGGACGCGCACGAGATTGGCGGCAAGGCCAGCAGGATCGAGGGGCTTTACCGGGAAGAGGCCCCGCGCCTCACCCGCTACTTTCGTCGTCGCATCGGCGAGGCGGACGAGGCGCCCGATCTCGTGCAGGAAGCCTTCGCGCGGCTCGCCGCCTTCATGGCGCGCGAGGGCCTGGCCAACCCGGCGCCCTATCTCCAGCGCATCGCACGCAATCTCCTGTTCGAACGGAGCCGCCGCCGCGCGCGCCGCATGGCCGCCGCCCATGTCGCCATCGGCGAGGAAGCCGACATCGCAGTGCCGCCTGCCCAGGAGGAAGCCCTCGCGCATGCCGACCTCATGGCGCGCTACGAGGATGCCGTGCAGCGCCTTCCCGACCGGACCCGCGAGGCATTCCTGCTTCACCGCCTCGACGAACTGACCTATCGCGAGATCGCCGAGCGGCTCGGCATCTCCATTCCCACCGTCCAATATCATGTCGGGCGGGCACTGGCACAAATCTCCACGGCTCTTGAAACCGAATGACACAGATGGATGGATCGCGAACGCCCGAACTGCGCGAGGACGCTGCCATGTGGTTCGCTCTCATGCGCGGTCCCGAAGCCGAGACGCAGCGCATGGAGTTCGAGACCTGGCTTGCCGCCGATCCGGCGCATCGCCAGGCCTATAGCCATATCAGCGAGGTGTTCAGCCTCGGGAAAGGGCTCAAGCCCGCCGTCGAGGTCCCGGATGCACGCCGTCCCGCGAGACAGCCCATGCTGCTTGCCCGGATGATGGGGAGCCCGCTCCTCATGCTGCTGCTCCTTCTTGTGTCCGTTCCCATGCTGGTCGGCCTGACCGTGGCTGCGATGCGCGCGATTGGCCCGGGCCATCCGCTCATCCAGGCGGACGGAACGGGCAGGGCACCGGTCGCCGAGGCGAGCCTCGCCACGTCGCCCGGGGAAGTGCGGGCATTCCGGCTGGCCGACGGATCCCGCCTGATCCTCGATGCCGACAGCCGCGTGCGCGTCATGCTCTCGGCCGAGCGGCGCGACCTGTCGCTGCTGCGTGGGCGGGCGCGCTTTGTCGTCGCGCATGAGCCCCGACCGTTCGTCGTCGCGGCCGGCGGGGGCTCTGTCCTCGCGCGCGGCACCATCTTCGATGTGACGCTTCGTGCCCAGGGCGCTACCGTCGCGCTTATCGAAGGCCAGGTCGATGTCCGCCAGCCCGCCATGGGCACGGCCGCAGGATCGCCCCGAAACAGCGGAGAGGTGACGCGCCTCACCGCCGGCCATGGCATCGCGATCGGTGCGGGGAAGGGGGTGGCGCTTCAGGCAATCCCGGTGGTCCAGGCCGACTGGCCGAGCGACCTGCGCGACTTCAGGAACGTGCCGCTGCGCGATCTGCTGGCGGAGGCGAACCGCTATGCCGACAGGCCCTTGGTCCTGGCCGAGCCCGGGCTCGGCGACCTGCGCGTCTCGGGCATCTTCCGCGTCCGCGAACCCACGCGCCTTGCCGCAAACCTTGCAGAACTGCTCGATCTCTCCCTCGTCCAGGGCCCGTCAGGCATCGCGCTGGGCCGACGCTGCGCTGCGCACGAAAAAAATTCGTGCCCGCCCTCATAAATTTCGCCTGACCGGCATGGATGCCCCTGAACAGCCTGCAACGGGACAAGGGGGTAACCATGAGCAACAAGAGATCGAGTGCATTTTTCCTGGCGGCGAGCCTGTGGGCGCTGGCCGTTCCGGCCGGGGCGCAGGAACCACGCCAGGAGTTGCACCTGCCTGCCCAGGGGCTCGGCGATGCGCTGCGAGCGCTCGGCAGCGCCGCCCGGCGCGAGATCATCTTCACCTCCGAGGCCGTCGCCGGCAAGTCCGCCGCTGCGCTCGACGGCGCCTATACGTTCAAGGAGGCACTCGACACGCTGCTGGCTGGCAGCGGCCTGTCTACGATCGAGCGGGATGGGACGGTCCTCGTCGTGGGGCGATCGCAGGCGCCGCAAGCCGCAGCGGCCCAACATGGTGAGGATGCCGCAATCCTGGTGACAGGGTCGCGCATTCGCGGAGCGCCGCCGGCCTCGCCGGTCACCGTCCTGAGCAGCCGCGAGATCGCCCAGGCCGGCCAGACCGACCTCGGCGAGGCGGTGCGCACCCTGCCGCAGAGCTTTGGTGGTGGCCAGAACCCGGGCGTGGCGCCAGGCGCGCCCGGCAGCAACAACAACCAGAATTCGGGCTCGAGCATCAATCTGCGCGGCCTCGGGCCAGACGCGACATTGACCCTGCTCAACGGCCATCGCCTCGCCTATGGCTCCTTCACCCAGGCCATCGACGTCAATGCCATCCCGCTTGCCGCGGTCGATCGCATCGAGGTCGTCGCTGACGGTGCCTCGGCGCTCTACGGCTCGGATGCGGTGGGCGGCGTCGCCAACATCATCCTGCGCAAGGGCTATGAAGGCGCCTCCGCTACCGCGCGGCTTGGTTCCGCGACCGACGGCGGCAATATGCAGCAGCAATACAGCCTCGTCGCGGGAACGACCTGGAACGGCGGCGGCCTCATGGCGACCTATGATTTCGAGCGCGACACCGCGATCACCGCCCGGCAGCGCAGCTATACCCAATATATGCCGGGCAATACGACCTTGCTGCCTGCCGTGAAGCGGCACAGTGCGGTGCTGAGCCTGCACCATGCGCTCTCTCCCGACCTCACCTTCAGTGTCGACGGCCTCTATAATTGGCGGCGCGCTCCCACCGTCCTGCAGGTGCCTGGCGGTTCGCGCTATACGACCGAGCCGACCAACAAGTCCTTCGCGATCGCGCCGTCGCTGTCGTTCGAGGCAACGCCCTCGCTCTCCTTCGCCCTCAGTGGCGTCTATGGCGAGGACCGTACCGACACCAGACAGTTCACCACTACCGCGGCGGGCGCGGTCAGCGCCTATCCCTATTGCTACTGCAATAAGGTCAAGTCCCTCGAAGCGACATCGCAGGGTGACCTCTTCGACCTGCCCGCCGGCACGGTCAGGTTCGCCGGCGGCGCCGGCTATCGCGACAATGGCTATCTCAACCGCTCCACCAGCCTGCCCGAGCCGATCGACGTCCACCAGGACAGCTATTATGGCTTCGGCGAAATCTACGTCCCGCTGGTCTCGCCAGGACAGGCGGTCGCCGCCATCCATCGCCTGTCGCTCACCGGCGCGCTGCGCTACGAGAAATATCCCGGTATCGACGACGTGCTGACACCCAAGCTGGGCTTGATCTATGCGCCGAGCCCGGACCTGGACCTCAAGGCATCCTGGGGCAAATCCTTCAAGGCGGCAACGCTCTACCAGCAGTACCAGCCCCAATATGCCTTTCTGTACGACGCAACGACCCTGGGTGGTTCGGGCTACCCGGCGGGCGCGACCGCGCTGTTCACCAATGGCGGCAACCGCGCGCTCAAGCCCGAGCGTGCGACCTCCTGGTCGGCGACCCTGGCCGCCCATCCCCGCTCTGTTTCCGGGCTCCGGCTGGAGGCCAGCTATTTCGAGATCGCCTATCGCGACCGGGTGGCGCAGCCATTCCAGGGCACCGACTTCTACAACGCGCTCGGCCGGCTGACCCTCGACGATTTCGTCGATCCCTATCCTGATGCCGAGCAGCAAGCGGCCCTGATCGCCGCATCGCCCGTCCCGCTCTTCAACTATTCGGGGCAGGCCTACGACCCGGATGCAGTCGTCGCCGCCGTCTACAATACATTCTTCAATGTCGCGCGGCAGAAGATCCGCGGCGTCGACCTCATGGCCCGATATGATGCTGAGCTCGATAGCGGCGACAAACTGTCTCTGACAGGCTCGGCGTCCTGGCTGCAGTCACGCCAGAGGCTCGACCCGTCGCTGCCTTATACCGACCTTGCCGGGACGATCTTCAACCCGCCGCACTGGCGGGGCCGGGCCGGAGCGACATGGACGCGCGGCCCCCTGGGCGCATCCGCTTTTGCCAACTATACCGGCGGGGGGGACGACACCCGCAATAGCCCCGCTGTGCGAGTGGGATCGCAGACGACCTTCGATCTCGCGCTTGTCTACCGCCCATCGCAGGAGGGACTGGTCCCGGGCGTCGGCTTCGCGCTGGCCGTCCGCAACCTTCTCAATGACAAGCCTGCCTATGCGCGCGCGGTGGCGAACTATTATGTCAGCTACGATTCCACCAACCAGTCCGCGATCGGCCGCTTCATCAGCGTCTCGCTGACCAAGGAGTGGTGAGCGATGACCGGTCCTTATCTTCCCGCAGCTGGATCCAGGCGAATGGCAGCGCGATGGCGGGTCCATCGCTCCGGTTGCCGCGCACGCCCAGGCAAGCGACATATCGCTCTTAGCTGCCTTGCCCTTGGCATGGCGCTGGTGCCGGTCGCATCCCGGGCAAGCCAGCCGTCCTGCGACCTGCTGCCGCCCGCCGCGGCGCCGGCGGAGGCCCGGCGCGAGATCAACGCGCTCGACCTTGTTCGCCTCCGCGATTTCGGGGGCATGCAGTTCGATAGCTATCCGGGGCCCCCGGCGGCGCTGTCGCCTGACGGCCGGCATGTGGCATTGCAGCTTCGTCGCGGCGACCCTTCGTCCAACCGCTACTGCACCGGCATCCTGGTGAAGGAGACCGGGAGCGCCGCGCCGCCGCGGATCGTCGCCGATGGCGGCGAGGTCATCCGGCTTTCCTTCGACAAATATGGCTTTTCTGGCCTTGTGGCAGGCGCGCCGGTGCCCTCGGTCCTGCGCTGGGCGCCCGATGGCAAGCTTCTGGCGTTCACCAAGGCGGTGGGCGGTATCATGCAGCTGTATCTCGTTCGTGCCGATGGGACGGAAGAGACGCAACTGACGCATGCGAATGTGTCGATCGACGATTTCCAGTGGCTGCCCGGCGGCGAGGCGATCGTCTATTCCAGTCGCGCCGGCCTGATCGACGCGGAGCGGCGGATCGACAGCGAGGCGCCAGGCGGATGGCGCTACGACCTGCGTTTCTGGCCCCTGGCCGGGGGCCGGCCGCACCCGCCATCCCCAATCCCGAGCCGGGCCGACGTCATCACGCTGGCGGATCGAACGGTGCGCCGGGCAAGCGATGCGCAGCGCCTCGTCCTGGAGCCGGCGGGCACGCCGGGCACGCCGGGCTGGCCGACTGGGGCGATCCAGGCCCTGCCGCTGGGCAGCGGCGCGGATCGTGCCTGGCTGGCACCGGCCAATCCCGATGCCTTGTTCAAGCCCAATAGTCTCCATGTCTCGGTGAACGGCCGCGAACTGCCTTGCCCGCAGCAGGCCTGCAGCGACGTGATCGGCCTGTGGAAGCGCGATGATCGCACGATCCTGTTCCTCAAGCGACAGGGCGTGGCGCGCAGCGAACTGGCCCTGATGCGCTGGGACCTCGGCAAGGGCGCGCCGCGGCTCCTGCACAGGACGACTGACCCCTGGCTGGGCTGCCAGCTCGGGCCCGAGGAGCTGGTCTGCACAGCGGAGGGAGGAACTGCGCCCCGCCATGTGATCGGCGTCGATGTGGACACGGCCAAGGTCCGCACGATCTACGATCCCAATCCGGAATTTGCCGCGTTCCGGCTTCGTGCCCCCGAGCGCCTTGTCTGGCGCAATGCATTCGGCATCGAGACCTTCGCCGACCTCGTCCTTCCTTCCACTTATCGCCCCGGCCACCCTGTGCCGCTCATCGTTGTCCAATATGAATCGCGCGGCTTCCTGCGCGGCGGGACCGCTGACGAATTCCCGATCCAGCTGTTCGCGGCCAATGGCTTTGCCGTCCTCAGCTTCAATCGGCCGCCCTGGTACGCCCTCCAGGGAAAGCCGCTCGATCTTTTCGCCTTCCTCCAAGCCAACCAGAAGGACTGGCTGGATCGGCGCAGTGTCCAGTCCTCCCTCGAAATCGTCGTCAAGCGCCTGATCGCGCGGGGCGTCGCCGATCCCGCCCGCATCGGCATCACCGGGCAAAGCGACGGAGCCTCCACAGCGACCTTCGCGCTCATCCATTCGCGGCTGTTCAAGGCCGTCGCGCTCAGCACCTGCTGCGAGGACCCGGCGATGATGGCCAGTCTCGGTCCTGGGTTCGAGGACTGGTATGCGAAGTCGGGCTATCCAAGGTTCAACGAGGATCGTCCCGACTTCTGGAAGCAGGGATCGCTGGCGCCCAATCTTGGGGCGCTGCCGCCGGTTCCCTTGCTGATCCAGGCGGGCGAGGAGGAGTTCCGCTTCGCATTGCCGACCTACGCGGCAGTCAAGAATGCCGGCTGGCCGACCGAGATGTACGTCTTTTCGGGCGAGGGCCATGTCAAGCTGCAGCCAGCCCATCGGCTCGCCGTCTATGAGCGAAACCTCGCCTGGTTCCAGCGCTGGTTCAAGCCGGGCGAGGGTGCAGCGCCATGAGCCTGAGCAGGGTCAGCCGCGACGGGCAGCGAGCCAAGCTTCGACATCCACGAACCGCATGATCCGCACATAGAGATGATCTCCCGCGTCCGGCGTCGTCGCAAGGCTGGCCTCCAGTGCCCGCCGGTCGAGGATTTCACGCGCGCATAGTTCGCCCTCGAGCAGCATCGCGCGGATAGCGGCGAGATTGCCGAGATAAAGGCTTCGCACGAGGCTGGTGAAACCGCCCTTCGAGGCACGCTGGACGATCCTGGCCGGGAGCTTGGGGGCATAGGCGCGACGCGCGATCGCCCGGTTCATGCCATCCTCGTACGAGAGCCATGTCGGCTGCCGCAGGCAGGCCTCCATCACCGGCTGCGACAGGAGCGGATAGATAACCGGCAGGCCGTCCGCACCATCGAGATAGTCGACAAGGGCAAGGCCGCGCATGATCGCCGCGACATGCTCGCGTTTTCCGACGGGAAGATCTGCGAACTCGTTGATCCAGGGATGCGGCGGATGCTCTATGCGTGCGTCGAGCAGAGCGGGAGCGAGCAGGCGCTCGTCCCGTGGCCACGTCCAGGCCCGGCGGCGGCGCACATGCTTCTGCAGCGATCGCCGCGCGATAAGGAAGGGCGAGCATTCGGTTACCGCGGCGACCTCCTTCACCGTGCGCCAATATTCCGCCCCCAGCCCGTGGGCGGCCATCCTGTCGCTTGCCGGCGTTGCCGAGCGCAGGAAGCAGAAGACATTGTCACCGCCGCTGCCATAGGCGATCGCCCTTGCGCCGACCTCATGGGCGACAGCGCTGCCATGCTTGACGAGGCTTTGCGTGAAGGCGCGCGTGGAGGGCCTTGGGCGCTGCGCTGCGCTCGACGCGGACAGGGCGACGTCGGCTGGGGAGAGGTCCAGTTGATGCGACTGCAGGTCGAGATGCCGGCATACCTCGCTGGCAAATGCGCGTTCATCGCCGCTCCCTGTGCCGCTTACCAGGGTAATCGCATGGCGCAGGCCGGGGAGCGCCGCGGCGAGCACCGAGGAATCAAGCCCACCGCTCAAGGTCAGCGCCACCGGACCGAACTGCCGCGACCAGTGGTGGCAGGCGCTGTCCACCGCCCGCGCGACCTCGTCCTGGGCCTGTGCGAAAGACGGGAGGGCTGCGGCGTCGATGAACTTGGCCGGGCTCCATAGCGCATGATGATAGACGCCCTCGGGCCCGATATGCAGGATCTCGCCTGGCAGAACCTCCTTGATGCCGACAAGGGCGCTCTCCCGTCCCACCAGGTCTGGATAGAGCAGTTCGTCTTCGACGACAGGCCAGTCGATCGCATCGGCGCGACCGGTGAGTGCCTCGATGAACGGCAAGTGGGACGCGATCACCAGTTCGCTGCCCCAGCGCCTGTAGTAGCAGGGGCAGCGCGCGGACGGATCGCGATAGATACACACCGCATCCGCTCCCTCGATGCCGGTCCAGGCCACGAAAGCGCCCCACCGCGCTTCGATCGCTTCGAGAAAGGCAGCGGGTGCGGCGTTGGAATCGATGACCCCTATGAACGGGGATCCGCCCGGTACGCGCGAAAAGGCCGGCCCCACTATGTGAATATCTGCAGGAACGCCGCCGATGCTCTGGGTCGGACCTGCCGCGAACAAGGCATGAGCGCTCGAGACGGCACAGGGCGCCAGGCCTAGGCGCTCTGCAACCGCATCGACCGCGGTTCGGGCCGGGGCCGGCCGGTCGCGCTCCAGCGTCACCACGCCGAGATAGGCGCCAAGCATCATAGCTGCAGGATCGGCGTGAAGCAGGCGACCCGCTCATGCGTGTCACCCAGGATCATGTCATGGTCCTGGACCCAGCAATGCGCCTCGAACGGGTCGAGGCGCACGCCGAGCACGAGGCGGCAGGCCATGTTTCGCGACCGCAGGAAAAGCAGTAGCGCCATCGAATCGGGGAGGCAGGTGTCGCGCGCCGGAAATAGCTGCCGCGCCCGCACGAACAGCGCGGTTCTGGCTGCTGCCTGGCCTGGCGTCATGGGCACCGACGGGCGGGACTGGAGGCGGCGGGCCCACCGGATGAGGAAGCGCAGGGGAATGAGGCGCACCGCAAGGCGCATGGTGATGATCCGCACGATCGCCGCCCCTGTCGCACCTGTCACAAGGGGTCGGCGCTGTATGTCGGCTGTGGCCGGCGGCGGCGCATCCTGCGCAGGTACCGTGATATGGCTCGGCTCCGCAGGGCGGCCGAAATCCGCGTCGCAAAGGCCGATCCGGGCGAGCGCCTCGAACTGATGGGCGGGGCCATCGGCACGGGCGCCGCTATGTCGCAGGGCGTGGAAGGCCTCGACCAGATGCTGAGGCAATTGGAGGTAGATGTCGCGCGCAACATCGATGACGACGATCCGCCCTCCGACATCGCACCAATTTATGTCCGCGCGGGCCATGATGCATTCTGGCTCCCTGCATGCGGGCGTCGCAGGCAAAGCCTGCCTCGCGCTTTGCGGGTTACGGAGCCTGGCGCATCCCCGGCCGGGAATGCGCCAGGGTAGATCAGTCGTCGAGGATACCGGCAAGGCCCTGGCCGGCAGGCGCATCGACCGTTCCACCGGAGATGCCCTTGGTTTCGACGCTCACCGCGCCGAGTTCGACGACGTCGTCACGGCGGTCTTCGCTGTTGCGTTCCATTTCGTCTACTCCTTGTAGCCGCTGGATTGCGGCACGAGAAGAATAGGATCCGGAGTTTCCGCGTGCGAACTTATATTATGCCGGAATGAGAGTCCTTGGGATTGGGCGGGCCGCACTATTATCATTAGTATTGAGAATGTCTCATCATGCCGGATGACTATATTCATGGGCGGCGATTCATGGCTGCATTATCTTGTGGATCGGAAAACTCGACTGTGCGCGCTCTCGGTGATAGCGGGCCATGGCTCGGCGCGCCGCGCCGATCGGCTCCCTGTCGATCGTGGCGAGGAGCTGCGAGAATTCGCCGACGACATCGGGGAGCAGGCGGTGCTCCAGGGTCCGCGCGCGTGCCAATGCGCGTGAGACTGCTGTAACGGCCTGCTCCAACTCCTCATTTTGCGGGACTGACGCCAGGATGCCGAATAGCCTTTCGGACGCCGCGGCCACTTGTCCCGGCTCCAGGGCCTCATGCTTCAGCGCGCCGAGTCCTTTCCTTGCGCTCTCTGGCAAAGGACGCTCGAGAGTGATCTGGATCAAATGGCCATGCCAGCGATAGAGCCCCGCGAGCCGGTCGGCATCGAGCGGCCGGACGCGAAAGCCGCCGCCCGGAAGCAGAACGACAAGACGCTCGCCCACCAGCCGGTGCAGGGCATCACGGACGGGTGTAGCGCTCGCGCCGAACTGATCGGTGAGACGGGTGAGCTTGAGCATCGCGCCGGGCGAAAAGGCGCCCCCGACAATTTCATGCCGGATGCGACGATATATATAGTCTGCCGTGATGGGCTCGGGCGCCATCCTACCTCCATTCTGCGCATGGGGACCTCTGCGACCCGCGCTCTGCTTTGCTGGGCCCCTGCCGGTTTCGCCTCCGCTTGCGGGTATCGGCTTGGCGCGCCGGCTGCCCGCCCGCGGGATCGCGCGTGCCGTTCCTGCTGGCGCTGGCCTTGTATCGGGGCATGTCGACGCTGACGCCTCGCCGGAGGCATGCAGGCGCCCGGCAGGGGCTGCGCTCTATGCCGACCTGTCGATCCCGTCGCCCGGGCAAGCACCGCCCCAGATGCTGACGAGTCGGTCAAGTAGTCGGACAATCTTCGCCCTGCCTTCGCGCGTGAGGCTGACGCGTACATAGCGGTGATCGCGCTGTCGCCGGCTTCGCTCGGCTCCGCTTTCCGGGCTCGCGCCGCGGCGGCAGAGGACGAGGCCATCCCGCTCCAGTTCACCGACCTTGCGATGCGCGGTCGACGCCGGCACCTGCGAGGCCAGGCACAAGCTCCAGGCGTGCAGCGTGCGATGCTCGCACTCGGCGAGGTAGAGCTGGGCGAGCATGTCGAGGCGCGGGGTGGATGCGAAGTCACTGCCGAGGCAATCACTCGTCGCCTCGCGCATGCTGGCGAGAATCCGACATGCCTGGGCGCGCGGTTCCCCATCCGTCGAGCCTGTCATCTGGCCTCCTCCCTATCCTGTCCCTCCCGGACCATGCGCAATCGCCCGTCACTCCGATATGGCACCCGGGCGTGATGCCGAGCGGTCATGGTCCGAGCCAGAGCGTCACGGCGGCATGCGATGTCGCCCGCTGGACGCTGCCGGGGCCGCGTCATGGTCTCGGTACTGTCTCGTGCCGAGGTGAGGGCGCTCGTCATTGGCTGGCGAGGCTCCACGGCGGATCGCGGTGGCCCTGACGGCGGCGTCGATGATGCCGCTCCGTGCCGATGATGAGGAGGAGGAGCATGGGATAGGACAGCTTGCCGACGATCCACCAATAGGCCAGCGGCAGGATGTCGGCGTCGAAGGCACGCGCGGCATGGGCAGCGAGCGCCAGGCACTGGATCGCCGCAACCCAGAGCGGCCAGAAGCGATTCGCCCTCAGCGCGATCGCGAGCAGGGCGGCGAAGAGCGCCGCATCGATCCAGACGATCGACCACTGCACATCGCGAAAAGCCAAGGCCACCTGCATGTTCGTAAGGGTCGTTGCGATCGTGGCGAGCAGCATCGCCGCTGCCGCGAGACGCTCGGGAGCGCCGCCACGCCAGCCGGCGTGGATCACCAGGACGGCGACCAGCAGGAGGAAGGCCGCGATCGGGGTCATCGATGTCGCGGACGTGCGGGATCATCGCCGCCGCTCATCCGTCGGCTCCGGATGGCTCCACGCCCATCGCGCTCGCCGGCGGCTTGAGGACGTCGCCGAACGCTTGCACGTCGATCCCGAGCTTGCGACCAAGCATTTCAAGCATGCGGTGGGCCTCGGCGACATGTCCGAGCGCGCTCGATGTCAGCAACTGCGCGTTGCTGATGGCGGTCAGGACCTGATGGCCCGCCACGGGGGACAGGTTGCGGCCGACCTGCGCGAGGATCGCGGAGGTCGAAAGCTCGCCGCCTTTCGCAAACAGGGACTGGAGCAGCTTCTCATAGGCGTGCAGGTCGCTGGCGAGGGCCGCGACGCCTGGGCCCCAGGCATGCGGGCTGGCCTTATTCGCCAGTGAAGAACCTGGAGAGGACCTCGAGGCCGACGGCCAGCATTCCGAAGCTTGCGGCGGCGGCAAGGACGAGGAGGATGAACCAGAAGAGGCGGTGGATAGGTCCGAGTGCATTGCGATCTACTCCCTTGTGACGAAAGGGAAGCAGCACCTGCCATTCGCCGACCTGCAACCCTTGACCCGGCACTGAGGGATCGCTCGCGCCGATGGCTACCCCCGCCAATTCGCCCCCGGATTTCCCGGGGGGCGTCATATTCTTGCCGCCGAACAGCATTTCGGCCGCCCGGCGTCGGTTGGGTGCGCCCAGGATCGCTACCGCCTCTGAAATATAGGAGTCCACCGTGCCGACGCCGATTCCGAGCTCACTCGCAATCTCCTTGGATGTCCGGAGCTGGAAGACGTGCCACAGGCATTCGCGATGGCGGGGCGCAAGCCGGTCGGCAAGGGCTTCAGCCTCCTCCGTCACTGCATCGATCCTTGAGGGACTGATTTGGGGAGAGTGGCGGACGCTGCCCGCGCGATGGACGCGGCGGGGGCCGCGAGGATCATCTTGATTGCCGTTCGCACCAGCGTTGCACCTCCCTCCACTCCTTCATGATGGAGCGGCTCGCAGCACCTTTCCCAACGCATCCAATCCCTTGCCGTTTATGGTCAATTCTGGCCACAGGGATAGATAGATCGCGAGTCTGCGGTTTGCCACCCCGTCGCGCGGGGAAGACGCACGGTCGCGGCGGTTCGCGTCGTGCACACGCAATCAGTGATTCGCCGCGTTCATCCCCTATGTACGGCACCTCGCAATCCCGCATCTTTGCGGCGCTGCGGCTTGATGCCCCGGACCCATCCGCCCGCCAGTCCGCGGCGTTTCTGCGCGTTCCCGGGCGACGAGATCCTGCACCTGGCTCTTGCAGCGGCTTATAGACCCGCGCCGCCTCGAGGCGAGGGACGGCTTGGGACCGCTCCGCGGCTCGAGCCTTGGATTTCCAGCATCTCCGCCCCCATGCCCCCCGCGCCGCCGCGCCGCCGCGCACGCGATGGCCTCCCCTTGCTCGTCCGGTCGGCCCGCTGGAAATCCCCGCCACGATCTTCGGGGGGTGACCGCCGCGCGTGAAGGCCGCGATGACCAAAGGATGCGCTGTCGTTGCCCGGCCCGGGCACCGCCATCGCCAGGGGCATCGAGATCGGCTGTCCTTGCGGAAAGGGGGCATATGCATAGGTCTGGTGAGCACCGCTTCGGCTCCTCGAATGTGCGACTCTCTTCCGCATCGCTTCGGCGCCCGCGCCGGGCCCATCCTGGCATGCTGGCGCCTCCGCCGCCCGCCGCCTGGCGATGATAGCCGGTCCGATGGCCCGCCGTATCGAGGCACTGGTGCGTCGCGGCCGCGCCGGTCTGGCCTGGGAGGTGACGCGGCGCGACCCCGCCTATCGCGCCGACTGGGAGCGCGCGGAAGCTGCTGACAATCTACCAGCCGGGCGAGGCGACCGCCCGTTGGTCTCGCGCAAGGCTGCCCTGGCGCGCCAATGGGGGTTGCACTTTTGCCGAAAATCCAGGGGAGGATTCTATGCAGGTGGTGCCGGTCTGGTCTGCCGTCCTGGATCCGTGCGTCCTGCGCGCCCGGATCGCAGCTGGGCAGGCGAATGCGTCCTGTCGCTTTGATGCGCGAGCCCGCCGGGCGCGCCGCGTCTCGGGGACAGACGGCGAGCATATTGCCTTCGACTGCCTGGGGGAGGTGGCGCGGATCGACCTCGTCGGGGAGAGATTGCCCGCCGAACCGGTGCTGCTGAGCTTCGAAATCATCGCCGACGAGCGGCTTGGCAGGCAGTTGGCCGCCCTCCAGCGGATCTATGTCCAAACCGGGGCGGGCGGACAGGTGAATCGGCTGCGGCGCCAGCATCTGTCGCTTCTCGCCGCAGATGCACGCACCGCAGGGGCGAACCTCCGGGACGTCGCCGAGCTAGTCCTGGGGCCAGGCAGCTGGCCCGGGGATGGCGAGCACCGCAAGTCGCTGGTCCGCCGCCTCGTGGCGGCAGGCATCCTGCTATGCCAGAAGGGACCTGCCGCAATCCTGCAATCCTGGCCGGACGGCAATGGCTGACCGGCGTTGTCCATCTTTTGCTTCGATGGGCCGGGCGTGCATGTCTGCATCCGGTTCTGCGCTTGCGCATCGCCTTTCTGTCCTAGATCTCCGGGTCGGAGGGATGACGGCGCAGCGGAGGCTTGGGCGGCCAAGGTCCGAGGGGCGCATCGCGCAGGGCCACGACCGCGCTCCAGGGCTCGCTGCCCTCGCCCCCGAGCCCCTTGCGGGTCTCGGCCTTCGGTGACGATCGCTTGCGCAGGATGATGGTCGCCGCGCGGTTCGCGCGGCGGCGTTTCCTGTTTGCCTCTCCCGGCGTGGCGGGTGTGGCCGGCGCTCCCGGCTAGGCCCGTCGCGGCCAAGGACAACCCCGCCCGCTGCGCTTCTGCGGGGTGCTCCACATCCGTTCCGCCCTTGCGGTGTCCTTGCCCGCTGGAGCCCGGCCTCTTGGTCGCATTTCGCCGCCCACCCCCGCCTTTGCGGGGAGGCTTTGTGCCTTTTTTTGGGGTGGCGGAAAGGACAGGCCATGCCGAAATCTTCAAGCCGCAGTGCTGCCCGTGAGGGCGGAAAGGACAGGAACGGCGAACGCGCGAGCCTCTATGACGAGGTGACCACGCGCATCGTCTCGGAACTGGAGGCGGGGCGCTTCCCGTGGGTCCAGCCATGGGGAAAGATCGAGGGGCAGGGCGTCAACGCCGCGACCGGCCTGCCGCGCAACGCGGTGACGGCCCGGCCTTACGCTGGCGTCAACATCCTGATCCTGTGGTGCGCCGTCATCGAAAACAGCTGGCCTTCGCAAGGCTGGCTGACCTTTCGGCAGGCTCGCGAGGAGGGAGGATGCGTCCGCAAGGGCGAGCACGGCGTAACCGTGGTCTATGCCGATCGCTTCACCCCCAAGGGCGAGGCCGAGCGGGCGACACGCGATGGCGACGAGCCCCGCGCCATTCCCTTCCTCAAGCGCTTTACCCTCTTTAATGTGGGCCAATGTGATGGGCTGCCTGCAAACCTTGGCGGCGATCCGGTGCCATTGGACGAGAGCGAGATCGAGCCGGTCGCCAAGGACGTGATCTTGGCTTCAGGCGTCGAGTTCCGCATAGGCGGGGACAAGGCCTTCTATGCGCCCGGTGCCGACTTCGTCACCGTCCCGCCGCAGGCCGCCTTCTTCGATCCGGTGAACTGGCATAGGACGGCTTTTCACGAATTATGTCACGCGACCGGCCATGCGAAGCGGCTGAACCGGGACATGACCAATCCCTTCGGCAGCAAGGACTATGCCCGCGAGGAACTTATCGCGGAAATGGGCTCGGCCTTCCTGTGCGCCGCGCTCGGCATCGTCCCGACCGTTCGTCACGCCGATTATCTCGGCGCATGGCTCGATGTCCTGCGCGAGGACAACCGCGCCATCTTTCGCGCCGCCAGCGCTGCCTCCAAGGCCGCCGACTGGTTGCTGTCCCGCCATCGCGAGGCCGAGAGCGCCCGCGCCGATGAAAGGATCGCAGCATGATCCTGCTTCCCGATGACCTGCGCAAGGCACTGCGCGCGAACGCCATTCGCCACGGCATCGCCCTGCGCGGCGGCCTTGCCGAACCGGACCTCCTGCCCCTCCTCAAGCTGTTCAACCCGCTGGGCGCGGCGACATGGCTGGCGAGCGAGCTTGCCGAGGACGGCGATACGCTTTTCGGCCTCGCCGATCTTGGCTTCGGTTGCCCGGAACTCGGCACGTTCAGCCTCTCGGAAATCGCTGCCATCCGGCTGCCCTATGGCATGGCCATCGAGCGCGATCTCGCCTTCGAGACGGCTCATCCGCTTTCCGTCTGGGCCACATGGTCGCGCCGGTCCGGCTCGATCCTCTGGGCGCAGGCGATGCTCCGCCGCCATGGCCCGGCTTCGGGCGAGACGGCTGCGGACCCTGATCTTCCACCGTCCTGACGGCGGATGACGCAAGGCGGCGCGTCATGCCGCCACCCTCAGTGCCGGTCACGTCCTGAGCATCGCAAACAGCGCGACCGGCACCTTTCGACGAAAGGCAAATGACCCATGAAACTCGACCATATCGTGCTCGACAGGCTCTATGTCGACAAGACCAATATGCGCTTTGGGCGCAAGGCTCCGGACGTGTCCGACATCCTGCCGACCGTCCGCGCGCGTGGCGTCATCCAGACGCTGCTGGTCCGTCCACCCGATGCCGAAGGCCGCTTCGGCATCGTCGCGGGCAGCCGCCGCTTCTACGCAAGCCGTATCGTCGCCGACGAACGGCGGGACGCGGGCGATATCGATCCCGACGCGCTGCTCCTGCCCTGCGCGATCATGGAGGATGGCGACGATGCCGCCGCCATCGAAGCCTCGATGATCGAGAACTTGGCCCGGCTCGACGCCGACGAAGTGCGCCAGTGGGAGAGCTTCACCCGGCTGGTGCGCGAGGGACGCGGGGTAGAGGAGATCGCCAAGACCTTCGGCCTGCCCGAACTCTCCATCCGGCGCGTCCTTGCGCTTGGCAACCTTTTGCCGCGCATCCGCGACCTCTATCGCGCCGAACGGATCGACCGGTTCACCGTCCGGCACCTGACACTGGCGAGCAAGAGCCAGCAAAAATCATGGCTGGCCCTGTTCGATGACCCGGACGCCTATGTCCCCACAGGCCACCAGCTAAAGGCATGGCTTTTCGGTGGCCAGTCGATCCCGGCCCGCTTCGCGCTCTTCGACATCGATGGTTTCAGCGGCGCGACCGTCTCCGACCTGTTCGGCGAGGATCGCTATTTCGCCGATCCTGACGCCTTCTGGACGGCGCAGGACGCAGCGATTGAGGCATCGCGCGCAGCCTATATCGCACAGGGCTGGGCCGATGTCGTCGTGATCCCGCCTGCCGAGCATTTCCATGCGTGGGAATATGAAAAGGCCCCCAAGCGCAAGGGCGGGCGCGTCTATGTCGATGTGCGCGGAACTGGCGAGGTCCTGTTTCACGAAGGCTATGTCACGCGCGCGGAGGCGCGCCGGATCGAGCGCGGCGAAGCCGCCGCGCCGCCTAAGGCCCAGCGGCCCGAGCTAACGTCCACGCTCCAGACCTATGTCGACCTGCACCGCCATGCAGCCGTGCGCGCCGCACTGGTCGGCCATCCCGCGCTTGCCCTGCGGCTCATGGTGGCACACGCCATCGTCGGCTCGCCTCTATGGACCGTACGTCCCGAACCGCAGAAGACGCGCAGCGACGAGGTTCGCGAGAGCATCGAGACATGCCGGGGCGAGGCGGTTTTCGACACGGAACGGCGCATTGTCCTGGATTGCCTCGGCTTCGGCAGCGAGGAACCCAACGTGACGGGCGGAAACGGTGATGACTATGGCGTGGCCGGGCTGTTCCTGCGTCTTGTCGCGCTGCCTGACGAAGAGGTGCTGCGCGTCCTTGCCGTCGTCATGGGCGAGACCCTGATGGCAGGCTCGGCAGCGGTCGAGGCTGTCGGCGAGGAGGTCGGGGTCGCCATGGCCGACTGGTGGCAGGCCGACGAAGCGCTCTTTTCCTTGCTGCGCGACCGCGAGGTGCTGGGCCGGATAACGGCAGAGGTGGCGGGGGAAGCGGTCGCCCGCGCCGATGCGGGAGAGAAGGCGAAGACCTTGAAGCGGATCATCGCCGATCATCTCGACGGCGCGGAAGGCCGGGACAAGGTCGAGCGCTGGGTGCCGCGCTGGATGCAGTTCCCGCCTTCTGCCTACACCGAGAGAGGTGGCGTCGGAACGGTCGCCGCCCATGCCAAGGTCGCCGCCGCGCGCCGGATGGTCGCTGGGGATTGCCCCGCGGAATTGGAGGAAGAGGAGGATAGGCCGTTGCCCCAGGCGGCATGAACGAAGGCGGGCGGGAGCGATCGCGCTCGCCCGCCACATGCTGGAAAATCGCGCCGCGCGGCCTCGCCCGATGGGCTCGGCCGCGCGGCTTTGTTTCGTCTCCATCCATGCTGGGACAGGCTCGCATGGCGCATTATGACGGCTGCGCGGATTTCGGGGGCGGAACGCGCGCGAACAGGGAGAGCGGTGATGAAGCGCGCGGACACGGCGGAAATCGCGATGCGGATCATCATCGACCGGCCCGTGCCCGGCGTGTGGCACAGCCTCCAATCCAAGGACGGCACCCCGCTTGATCCGAAAAGGTCCGGCGATGGCGAACCGCTCGCCCTCGACTTCGCCGTGCGGGTCGGGACGGGTCCCAAATTCTTCGGTGACCAGATTCGCCGCGAAGGTCCCTCGCGCCGTTTCGTCTATGTGCGCGTGGGTCAGGCGGCGGGCGATCATGCCTCACCCTGGTCCCGCCGGATGAAGGTCGACATCCATGATATCGACCCGGCGCTGCTGGCGCGCGCGGCGGGAGGCGGGATCATCGTCACCACCATTTGCGGCACCGCCAAGGATGGCAGCCCCGCCTGCGCCACGGTCCCCGCGCTGCGCCGGGAGCTTGTCGAGCGCTAGGGCGCGGAAAGGCTGGCAGCGGGCGAAGCGATAGGGCGAATTCCCCCGATGGCCTCATCCTGCACGTGGTTCGGACCTGGATCGTGCCAGCAAGGGTCTCCTTTTTCCGATGACTCGTGCCGCCCTTGGCCTCTCTTGAAGGCTGGTCTGGCGGCGTGCGCGCCTTGTCCGAGCAACGGCTTCGCGCCAGTTTCTTCCCCGCCCTGACGGGCTCCTCGCGCAACCAAGAAACAGGCGCTTCGCCGTCCTTCGCTCCCGCGGCGGCCGTCCCGGTGCACGGCGGCGCGACGCCGCCCGATCGACCGCCGTCGAGGCCGCATCGGGCGGCACTCGGGCAATAGAAGGAGACATATCATGGCACAGATCGGCAGCTTCACCCGCAACGAGGACGGCATCTACAACGGGGAAATCCGCACCCTCACGCTTCGCGTCAAGGCCACCATCCGGCCGGTCGAGCGCGACCATGACAAGGCCCCGGACCACCGCGTGAGTGCCGGCGGCGTCGAGTTCGGAGCCGGCTGGACCAAGGTCGCCCGTGAGACCGGCGCCGAATATCTCAGCCTCAAGCTCGACGACCCCTCGCTTCCCGCGCCGATCTACGCGACGCTGACCCAGGGCGACAATGGCGAGCACAAGCTCATCTGGTCCCGCTGAAGTCCACGACCCCCGCGCCGAACCCGGCGCGGGGACCTTTCATGCTGTGTCGAAAACGCCGTTGCCGGTTTCGACACTCCCGGCCCGGTATCCCGCCCGCCATCCTCGATATCGCGAACCCATCGCCATGGGTCGCTTTATCGAAAGGATGGCTCATCATGGACGACGACGACCAGATCGCCCGGGCGACCCGCGCCAAGCGCGGCTCGCCCTTCCTTAATACCGAGCAGGCGGCAGCCTATCTCAAGATTTCCGGGCTGCTGCTGCGGCGGATGCGACGCCTTGGCACGGGGCCGGTGTTCCGCCGCCATTGCCGCTACGTCCAATATCATATCGACGATCTTGATGCCTGGTCGCGCGAACAGAGTGCACGGGGAATTTCCAAATGAGCGGCCGTCGCAGTCGCTTCAAGGACGCGCCGCTGCTCGCCTGGGGCGAGGCGCTTCGCCTGCGCAAGGAAGTGCAGCGCCGCCGCCGGCAGCGCTTCTTCCTCGTCGGCCTGGGCGCGGGTCTGGTACTCGGCGCGGCGATCCTTCCGCCAACACCGCGCCTGCTCTGGAATGCCAGTGCGAGCGCCCCGATCGGGCTCTACCAGGTCAGTCCCGGTGCGCCCGTCATGACAGGCGACATGGTGGTGGCGCGCCTGCCCGAACCCTTCCGGGCGCTCGCTGCGGCCCGGCGCTATCTCCCCCACAATGTCCCGCTCGTGAAGCGTGTCGCGGCCGAGGCTGGCGACGAGGTCTGCGCGCTCGGCGACCAGGTCTTCGTCAATGGACGGCCGGTAGCGAGGCGCAAGAAATTCGATGCCATGGGGCGGGTCATGCCATCCTGGCACGGCTGTCGCATGCTGCGGCGGCAGCAACTCTTCCTGCTGATGGACAGTACCGATTCGTTCGACGGGCGCTATGTCGGGGTGAGCGAAGCCACCGATCTCATCGGCAAGGCGCAGCTGCTATGGCGCCGCTGAAATGGACGGCCGCCGCCCTCGCATTCGCCGCGCCGGTGCCGATATCGGCCCAGTCTACTGGTCCGTCATCGGCCGGGCCGCCTGCATCGACGGTGGCCACATGGCGGCCCTACATTAGCGAGGCATCACTGCGCTTCGGGGTGCCGGTCGCCTGGATCGAGCGCGTGATGCAGGCCGAGAGCCGGGGCCACACCGGCGAGGGCGGGCGTCCGATCCGTTCGTCGGCTGGTGCCATCGGACTGATGCAGGTCATGCCCGGGACCTGGTCGGACATGCGCGCGCGGCTCGGCCTTGGCGTTGATCCGGACGACCCGCGCGACAATATCCTAGCGGGCACCTTCTACCTCCGCCTGATGTACGACCGCTTCGGTTATCCGGGGCTGTTTGCGGCCTATAATGCGGGTCCGGCGCGCTATGCCGACTATCTCGCAGGTCGCGCTAGCCTTCCGCGTGAAACCGTCGGCTATCTCGCCAGCGTCGCGCCGGACGCAAAGGGAGGCGACCAGGTCCTGGCAACGGCGCAGGTGGTGGAGGGACTCTTCGCCGTCCGGAAGATCCCGGCATCACCGCCTTCCGATAGCCTCGATGGGCAGTCCAAGGGATCACTCTTTGTAGCCCTGTCTCAGGGGCAATAATGTGAGGTCGCGTGCCCCCGAGAGGGAGGAAGCTCGTCTCTATAGGCGCAGTGTGACGGCTGGCGCAGCGGCTCTCAAGGCCCGCGGGTACCCCCCGGTTTGCTGCGCAAATCGGTTCCCCCCACGTCCGCTACGCGGCTCAGCGCTTCGCTCATCGGCCCTGACAGCCGCTGCGCCAGCCGTCGTCAAAACGCCGTTCTCGAAGATGGGAACGACAGCGAAGGAGGTCATCATGGGCATGGTTCAGCACATCAAAACGGCGTTTTCGCCACGCAATGACAAGGTTGTTTCTGCGCTGGTCGCAGGGCTGGAGCGCGAGTTCGGGCGCGGCGCGGCGGAAGGTCTGGCGCGTCATTTCCTGGACGCCGAGGAGGTGGATTTCCGGTGGGATGCACGGGCAGAGGAGCGCTGGCTGGGCGTCTATGAGGCCCCTGATGATGCAGGCTTTGAACTGGACCGGGTGGCCATCTGTGGGTGCCTCGATGGGAAATGGTTCACTGCCATCATGCTCGTGGATGGCGATGCAAATGCCCATGGCATGACCAGGTGCCGTGTTGCCAGGGGTCGAAAGAAGGCGCGCGATGGGATGCTCCATGCGGACTGACCGACAGGCAGTTCGGGGGGAGAGGCGGCGTCGGTCCGGCGGCGTCTCTCCCCCTTTTATGAGGCGGAAGGAAAAGGGAGCAGGAAGAGAGGGGAAACAAGATAAAGGCAGTGTCTCGCGACCCCTGACAGGTCCTTGTCTGCACATCCTTTTTTTACGAGACATGCAGTCGCGGCCGCGAGACAGTCAGGGCGGGAGTGGCCGAAATCAGCCATTTCATCCTCGAAATCGCGAGGCTGAGGCACGTGGTGATGTCTGACGACGATTTTACCCCCAGGCTCGGCAGCCAGCGCGGCACGGACGGCAAGAAGGTCGTCAAATATGGCGGACGCATACGGGCTGCTGCACGCCTCGCGGGTACGAAGAGTGGGGTCCGCTCGCGACGGTTTGACGGCAGTCGGATCGGGCGCGGCGCGAGCATGGGGCGATTGCTGTCGAGCCGCGACCGGCTCGCGGGTTTTCGCGGGCGCCGTGCCGTGGTGAAGGCGAGCTTGATCCGCCTGGCTGGCAAGAGCGGCCAGGCCGCCCGCGCGCACATGCGGTACATCCAGCGCGACGGGGTGACGCGCGAGGGCTTGCCGGGCAAACTTTACGGTCCCGAGACCGACCGTGCAGATGGCGGTGATTTCCTCAAGCGGACCGCCGGCGACCGCCATCAGTTTCGCTTCATCGTCTCCGCCGAAGACGGCGCGGAATATCCTGACCTCAAGCCCTATGTCCGGCGACTGATGACCCAGGTCGAGCAGGACCTCGGCACGAAGCTGGACTGGGTCGCGGTCGATCACTTCAACACCGAGCGTCCGCATACCCACATCGTGCTGCGCGGGGTGGATGATCAGGGCGACAATCTGGTCATTGCGCGGGAGTATATTTCGCACGGGCTTCGCGAGCGCGCCTCGGAGCTTGTGACGCTCGACCTTGGCCCCCGGACCGATCAGGAAATCGAAGCGCGCCTGCGCCACGATGTCGACCAGGAACGGCTGACCTCGATCGACCGCAGGCTGGTTCGCCGCATCGAGGTCGACCGAACGGTGTCGCCGGCCGACAACGATCCCTTCCAGCAGTCGGTCGCGGCGGGACGGCTGCGCAAGCTCAAGGCGATGGGCCTGGCCTACGATGTTGGTAACGGACGCTACAGGCTCGCTGAGGGGCTGGAGGAAACGCTCCGCCGGATGGGAGAGCGCGGCGACATCATCCGCCTCATGCAGCGAGAGCTGACCGCCCGCAGGCTTGACCGTGCCGGCGTCGAGCAGGTCGTGTCAATTGACCTGCGGGAACCGATCATCGGACGGGTGATCCGGCGCGGCTTTTCCGATGAGCATCGCGACCGACATTATCTGATGGTCGACGGGGTCGATGGCCGGGTCCATTATGTCGATATCGGCCGAAGCGATGCCACGCCATCGGTTCCCGAAGGATCGACGGTACGAGTCGCGCCGTCGCGGATCGAGGCGACCCAGGCTGATCGCACCGTCGATGCGGTCGCCCGCGCCAATGGCGGGCGCTACTCGATCGACCTGCACCTGACGCACGACCCGGGCGCCAGCGAGGCGTTCGCAGCCAGCCATGTCCGACGGCTCGAGGCGATGCGGCGCGCAGGGACTGGTCCCGAGCGCCTCGCTGATGGAAGCTGGACGATCACCGACGATCATCTCGCTCGCGCCGATGCCTATGCGAGAGCCCAGCAGCGCGACCGGCCAGTCACGCTGGAATTGCTGTCGCGGTCCCCGGTCGACGAACTGGCAGGCAAGGAAGCCCCGACCTGGCTTGATCGCGCGCTTGCCGGGGGTGGTCATGGCGCCGTGCGCGACGTGGGATATGGACGGGAGGTGCGGACCGCGCTCGCGGCGCGGCGGCAGTGGCTCGTCGAGCAGCAACTGGCGGACGACGAGCGACCCGGATTTCGCTACCGGGGCGGCGCGCTGGACACGCTACGGAGACGTGAATTGCAGCACGCTGGCCAGGGGCTCGGCGACCAAATCGGGAAACGGTTTGAACCCGCGCGGATCGGCGAGCGGATCGAGGGAAAGATCGCCCGTCGGCTCGACCTGGAAAGTGGGAGTTTCGCTGTTGTCGAGCGATCGCGGGACTTCACGTTGGTGCCGTGGCGCGACGTGCTCGAGCGCAACATCGGCAAGGCCGCTTCGGGCATCATGCACACGGATGGAATAAGCTGGCAATTCGGGCGCGGCCGAGCGGGGCCGACCATCTCCTGAAGTGAGGGTAGGCGGAACGACTCGTTGCGCAATGCACTTCTCCTTGCGTGAAGATCGCGACCTACAATGTGAACGGCATCAATGGCCGCCTCGCGCTGCTGTTGCGCTGGCTGGAGATGGCCGAGCCGGACGTGGTCTGCCTCCAGGAATTGAAGGCCCCCGATGCCGCGTTTCCCGAGGCCGCCATTCGCGATCTCGGCTATGACGTGATCTGGCAAGGGCAGCCGCGCTGGAATGGCGTCGCAATCCTCAGCCGGGTTGGAGACATCTACGAGACCCGTCGCGGCCTTCCAGGCGACCCCGACGATGACCAGAGCCGTTACATCGAGGCGGCGGTCGACGGTGTGCTCATCGCAGGCCTTTACCTGCCCAATGGCAATCCCCGGCCAGGTCCCAGGTACGACTACAAGTTGCGCTGGTTCGAGCGCTTGCACGACCATATCGCAGGCCTCTACGCGCTTGATGCACCCGTCGTCGTCGCCGGAGACTTCAACGTCATACCGACCGATCTCGACGTCGATGCGCCCGAGCGCTGGCGCGATGATGCGCTGTTCGCGCCGGAGGTCAGGCAGGCTTATGCCGACCTGGTCGCGTGGGGATGGACCGACGCCTTGCGCCATCTCCATCCCGGCGAGCATATCTACACCTTCTGGAAATATTGGCGCAGGTCTTTCGAACGCGACGCGGGGTTGCGCATCGATCACATCCTGCTCAACCGGCCGGCTGCCACTCGTCTTGTTGCAGCGGATGTCGACCGCACCCCGCGCGGCTGGGAAAAGACCAGCGACCATGCGCCGGTATGGGTAGAGCTTGCCGACAAGGTCAAGCGTGGTGGAAAGACCTAGTCGTGCTCTTTCGAAACCTCGGCATACCAGTCTGCATAAGGGCCGGTGCGGGCGAGATGACGGTTGAGGTCAGGTGCGCCGTCTTCCCACCAGACCGGACCGCGTTCGCCCAGGGCGACCTTGGCGCGATCGACTGCGTCATGTGCCGCCTTTTCCGCCACTCGGTCACCCGTTCGCTTTGCGGCACCGACGGCGCGGCGGGCGTCCATAAGCTCGCCGACGAGGCGGTCACGAAGCCCAGCATCAAGCGCTGGATTGCTGGTCCGCCACAACCGCCCGCGCACGACGAAGTAACGACCGTCGGGCGTCTTGGGATAGTCCCGCCCGCTCACCCCGTGCGGTTCCGGTCAGAAAGGCTCCGAAAGGTGATCGACCAGCGAGGCTGTTCGATAGGGGCGATACTATGCTCCCAGTGGTGGCGCACTTCACCCGACAGGTGATAGATCGAGCGGCCCATGAGTTCGGCTTTTGCCCGTTCGAAACCGCGCGCGTTTCGGCGACGCAGCCGCAGCGTTGCTTCTTGTCCCAGAGAAATGCCGACGACATGCTCGAAGACCGGTCGATCCTTATGCCATCCGATCCCTGCGCCCGGGTCGTAGCGGATCAACAGCGCCTGGACTAGATCCGCCGGAAGGAGGCCCGCGAACCGTGCCGCCCGCTTTCGGACATCGTCGAGCCATTGCGGCAATGGCTCGGTGGGCGCGAAGACGCCGGTCTCGAAGTCGTAGCTCCAGCCATAGGAACGGGTAAGCCGCTTTCCGGTCCATTGCTGGAAACGAAATGGGCTGAGGCTGGTCTGGTCGATATGTGCGATCAGCGTCGCTTCCTCGGCGGCCGAGATAAACTCGTCGGCCATCGCCAGGCCAGGAACGGCGGGCATTTCGAAGAGATCGAGCATCGCGTTCATGTCGGCCTTCCGCGGCCACCCTCAGCACCGCCCGCGGTGCGCAACAGGCTGCCGACCGGGCGTCCGCCCGGCGTGCAGGTTGCGACGACACGGTCGTAGCTTCGCCGCCCGGCGCGGCAGGCGCGCGGCTTGTCCATCACGGTCCGTTCGAGGCGGGGCGTGGCTTCGATGCCGCCGGGTTCGCGCAGTTCCGGCGCATAGAAGTCAGCGAGCCGGATTTCGATCCAGCTTGCCGGACGGCCGGCGGGACCGACGCACTGCCCGTCGCCATCCTCGACATAGCGCACCACGCCGGAGAACGCCCTGCCCTTGTACGGCAAAGCGCCCTCGCAAGGATCGGCAGACGCCGGAGCTGCCCAGACGCCTGCGACACAGACGGCGATGATCATTACACGGCCTTTCATGGTGCAGGCGATATAGGAAGGACGGCCTCTCAAGTCACTGTGCCTCCGTTGCTGCGGATCTGGCGGGCGAACCCATTGTATGTGGCGTAGAGGCCTGGCTTTGACCGATCTCGTGATCCGAACCCGCCGCTTTCCAGGCCGAGACCAACCAGTCATCGGCTACCCAAGACCGCAGATTCCATAGCGCCAAAGCGACACCGCGCGACTTCGTCTTCCGCGGGTCCCGGTAGCTTCCCGAAGGACATTGAGCGCGCGACTGATCGTGCCTGCAATGCGCGCATCGGTCTTAGCGGAAGCCATGGCTGCGGATGCGCATCATTTTCTCTTCGTTCGGCACAGGGTTGAACGGGCGATAGGAGAGCGTCCTTCCCTTCGGAAAGCCTGAATCTTACGGGTCCGGGCCGCCGCCGCTGATCGCGCCATCGCCGTGTCCCGGCATGCTCCGCACATCGGTGATGCGATCGCAGATGACATGGATGACTTCGCGTTCCTTCTGGAGCCGCCCGCGCATCGCGATCATCGAGGCGGACATGACCTGGCGGCGATAGATCTCGAAGCGATCGGGCCAGAGGATAGCTTGCGCGACGCCGGTCTCGTCCTCGATCGTCGCGCACAGCATGCCCTTCGCCGAAACGGGGCGCTGGCGCACGAGAATGACGCCAGCGACCTCAATATTGCGACCGTCGCGGATTGAGGCGAGATCGGCGCACTTGACGATGCGCATGTCGTCCAGGTCGGCCCGCAGGAACTGGAGCGGATGCGCTCGGAGCGAGATGCCGGACGAGCGATAGTCCTCAACGATGTCGCAACCCTGGGCCATTGCCCTGACCGACACTGCCGGCTCGATGCCCCCAGACGAAAAGCTGCCCTTCCGTGCATCGGCCGCAGCGAACAGAAGCAGCGGCGCTTCGCCGAGGACATTGACCTTCCATAGCCCCTGCCGGCGATTCTCGGCTATGCAGCGGAAGGCGTCGGCCTCCGTCAGCTTCTCGATCGCGGCGCGCGGCGCGCCTGCGCGCCGCCAGACTTCCTCAACGCTGTCATAAGGGGCCGGGGCCACGGGCGCCGACGATCGCTGCGCCGTGGACATGGGTAAGCCCAAGGATCTGACCGAGGCCCAGCCTCACCGCGTTTTAAACTGGGTCAGCTGACCGAGCAGTCTGCTCTCAAGGATCAGTCCGCCGTGGATCACCTTGTTTGTGTCGATGCTGAATGCATCGTATGCCATAGGCGCGGGATACAACGATGACCCGCCCAGACGAAGCACTGATTGAAACGTCTTGCATACGGATCGCCACGGTGTCCACGATCATCCAGCCTTTTCCACGCATCCGAAGTGTGCTAATGCTGCTTACGGCGACTTCGTAAGTCTATGATTTGACTGCGAAATCAACTGCTTACGCGGTGCCCCAGAATGCTCTTCTGGGCACCATTTTCCTTCGGTGAGGAAGGAAGCAAAAACCGCCGGAAACGGCGGTTTTTTTTGTGTCTATCGCAGGGCGAGCCGCTGCCGATCCGATGGCCAGGTCATGCCGTCCGAACAAAAACGCCGCCCGGTCCATGATGGACAGGACGGCGCCTATATCTTCGCGATGCGGCCAGCCTTAGCTGCCGTTCGGGCCGCCGCCCGGACCGGCGCCACCGGCCGAGCCGGCACCCATGGCACCCACGGCACCGATATTGCCGAAAATCTCGTCGAACAGGCTGCGATGACGGCCCAGCGTCGGGGTCTTGTCGCCGGTCGGCGAGATGTGCGCGACCTGCTCCAGGCCCATGCGATCGACCGCGACCACGTTACCGGCCGGATCGAACCGGACATGCAGCACGGTCTGCGACACCGGCTTGGGGTTGGAGAAGGCGAGCGAGCGCATGTCGCGCGACACATAATACCAGTCCTGTTCGCCGAACTGGGCGACGAAGCTGGGACGGCCCAGCGTGCCTTCGACCGAGGCACGGTTGTCGATGCCGGGCTGGACGGAGTCCACCAGCAGCTTGTCGACCTGATAGCCCTGATGCGTGCGGATGCGGGTACAGCCCGATGCGCTGATCACGATCGCGCCGAGGCCCAGAGCCAGCAGGAAACGCCCGCGGCGGGACTGGCGGCTAAACTTGCGCATGGTCTTCTCCTGCGGGGACGGGCCCGCGAACCCAAGAAACAGAAAGCCGCCATTGCATCGGGCGGCCCAGCGATCAATATGGAAATGCGCAGGCCCCGGCAAGGGGCGCACGCGCCCGCGAAGCCCGCTGGCCCACATTCCATCACGAAAAGACGGCAACCCATGTCCCAATCCCGTCCTTCCTTCCTCCAGCGCCTGCTGGGCCGCGATGATCCGAAGGCGGGCCTGATGCCGCTTTATCATGCGGTGGTGGCCGAGGGACGGCAGCCACACTGGTATCTGCAGGGCGGTGTGCCCGATACGCTGGACGGCCGGTTCGACATGATCGTCGCGATATTGGCGCAGGTGCTGATGCGGCTGGAGACGCTGGGCGCGGCGCAGGAGAGCGTGTGGCTGACCGAGCTGTTCGTCGACGACATGGACGGCCAGCTTCGCCAGGAAGGGATTGGCGATGTTGTCGTCGGCAAGCATATCGGCCGGATGATGAGCGCGCTGGGCGGACGGCTGGCGGCCTATCGTGCGGCCTTGACGGCGAAGGGTGATCTGGAGGATGCGCTGCGCCGAAACCTGTATCGCGGTGATGCCCCGTCGACGGACGCCCTGGCCCATGTCGAGGGCGCGTTGCGCGCACGCTGGACAAGGCTGGCCTGCCTGACCCGCGACGCCTTGCTGGCTGGAGACCTTGGATGAGCGACATGATCGAATTTTCGCGCCCGGTGCGCGCCGACCAGCTGGGCAAGCTGGGTGACAGCCTGGTGACCATCAGCGCCGATGAGGGCGAGCGCGCCGCGCTGATGCGCCGTTTTGCGCTGCTGGCGCTCGACCGGCTGGAGGCGGACTATCGGCTGAGCGCGGAGGGCAGCACGATCCTGGCGCGCGGTCGGGTCCGCGCCACCCTGGCCCAGCCCTGCGTCGCCACCGGCCTGCCGGTGCCCGAAACCATCGACACCGATTTCCTGCTGCGCTTCGTGCCCGAGAGTGGCGATCTGCCCGAGGGCGAGGAGCTGGAGCTGGACGCGGAGGATTGCGACACGATCGGCTATGACGGCAATGTCATCGACATGGGCGAAGCGGTGGCCGAGACGGTCGCGCTGGCGATGGAACCCTATCCGCGCGCGCCGGAGGCCGACAGCTATCTGCGCGAGGCCGGGGTGCTGACCGAGGATCAGGCCAGCCCCTTTGCCGCGCTGCTGGCCATGGCCAAGGATGAAAAGGGCAAGAAGAAGGGCTGACACGCCCGACTGTTTCCCTTTCGTTCCCATGGTGGCATAAGGCCGGCCATGGACGCCCCGCCGCCCGCGCTGCGCAAGATCATCCATATCGACATGGACGCCTTTTATGCGTCGGTCGAACAGCGCGACGATCCCAGCCTGCGCGGCAAGGCGATCGCCGTGGGTGGCGGCGGTCCACGCGGCGTCGTCGCCACCTGCAGCTATGAAGCGCGGAAATTCGGCGTGCGATCGGCGATGCCGGGTGCAAGAGCGCGGCGATTATGCCCCGAGCTGCTGTTCGTGAAGCCGCGGTTCGAGGTCTATCGCAGCGTATCTGCCCAGATCCGCGCGATCTTCGCGCGCTTCACCGACATGATCCAGCCGCTCTCGCTCGACGAGGCCTATCTGGACGTGACGCAGAACAAGCCGGGCATCGCGTCAGCGACGCAGGTGGCGCAGGAAATCCGGCGGCTGATCCAGGAGGAGACGGGCCTCACCGCATCGGCCGGCGTGTCCTACAACAAGCTGATCGCCAAGCTGGCGTCGGACCAGAACAAGCCCGACGGGCTGTGCGTGGTGCGGCCGGCGGAAGGCGCCGACTTCATGGCGCGCATGCCGGTGCGGCGGATTCACGGCATCGGCCCGGTCACCGCCGAACGGATGCACAAGCTGGGGATCGAGACCGGCGCCGACCTGCGCGATCGCGACCTGCCTTTCCTCCAGACCCATTTCGGCAGCAGCGCGCTCTTCTATTATCGTGCCGCGCGGGGTGAGGACGATCGGCCGGTGCATGAACGGCAGGAGCGCAAGTCGGTCAGCGTCGAGGACACCTTCTTCGAGGATCTTGTCGCCGAGGAGGCCCTGCTGCGCGAAATCGAGCGGATCGCGCAAAGCCTGTGGGCCCGGATCGAGAAGGCGCAGGCCTATGGCCGGACCGTGGTGTTGAAGGTGAAGTTCGCCGATTTTCGCATCATCACCCGGTCGCGCAGCTTTGCCGCGCCGGTTCGATCGGTCGAACAGTTGGTGGACGCTGGCTGTACGCTGCTGAAGGCGCAATTGCCGCTGCGCATGGGGGCCCGGCTGCTGGGCCTGGGCATCCATAATCTGGAAGGCGAGGGAGAAGCGGGGGAGAGCGGCGACGCGGGCGCCCAACTCTCCCTGCTATGACCGTCAGAAGGGCAGCCAGGTCCGCTTTTCGCTGAACTTCATATAGCCGGCATTGACGCCGAGGCGATAACCGACGCCCAGGCGGATCGGGATCAGCACCACGCTGCCCCAACGCAGATAGCTGGCGGTGAAGCCACCGACCAGATAGGCGGTGCCTTCGGCCGCCGGGAAGCGATGGTAGAGATCCTGGCTGTCATAGAGATTATAGACCAGGACGAAGGTGTTGGCGGCATTGCCACCGACGTCGAAGCCGATCGACGGGCCGGTCCAATAGACTTCGCGCTTGCCCTCGATCTTGTGGTTGAGCGTGCCCGAACCATAGCGCAGGCCGACCACGAAGGCGCCGGACGCCTCGCGCCCGGAAATATAGGCATTGGGCTGGCCCTGATCCTTGAGGATCTTCTCGATGATGCCGGCCAGGCCCTCGGCACCCTTGCCGAACACGCCTTCGGCCGCGCCGATCAGATCATCTTCCTGATAGGATTCGCCCGGCGCCATCGCGGCCGGCGGCGAATTGGAGGTGACCGGCGCGCCGGTGGCGGTGGCACCGCCGGCAGCGGGAGCGGCATTATAGGTGCCGGAATCAGTCGAGGTGGCTGGCGGCGGCAGGCTGGAGTCGACGCCCGGATCGGTCGGCGTGCTGTTCTGGACCGGCGGCGGCGCGAGATCGGAATCGATCGCCGTGTTGGGATCGACCGTGCGAATCTGCGCGCTGGCGACCGGCGCCAGCAGGAGCCCGCCGAGTGCCGCCATCAGGGCACCCACCCGTGCGAAGCGGGCGCCCGTGCGCCCCATGCTGCCGATCATTACCCGATACTCCCCGAAGCCCGCTCTTGAAAACATCCGTCAGATTATCCGTCGCCAAGCTGAAACGACAATGAACGAACGCCCACCGGAGTCGATTCTAAGCCAGATTGAATCCGATTGTGCAAATCCGCATGAAAAATCGCACATTTGGACCGTTGCCATGGATCAAAGCCGTCGCTATAGCCCGTCGCCTAGCCACTGCCTCCCGGTTTCCGGTAGGCAAATTCGTGCGGAGACGTGGGTGAGTGGCTGAAACCAGCGGTTTGCTAAACCGTCGTAGCCTTAAGGGGCTACCGAGGGTTCGAATCCCTCCGTCTCCGCCACCTTTCCACTGACGATGATCCGGCCGCTCAGGCCGCAATATCGGCCTTTGACCGGCCGGTTGGCATGCGCGCATGCACAAAGCGTCTGAAACGCCGCATTAACCGCACTTTTAAGCGCAATCGGACGCTCAGGACCGATGGACCTTGGCTTTCGTGCCAGCTATGCAATGCGCGCCAACAACAAAGGAAAGCCTATTCCATGAACAACAGCGACCTCGCCGACACCCTGGCTTCGGCCCACAACATCACCAAGGCCGATGCCCGCAAGCTGGTCGATGGCGTGTTTGCCGCGATCGCCGATGCTGCTGCCAAGGGCGAAGAAATCTCGCTCAACGGCTTCGGCAAGTTCAAGGTCAAGGAGTCGGCCGCCCGTGAAGGCCGCAATCCTTCGACCGGCGCGACCATCCAGATCGCTGCCTCCAAGAAGCTCGGCTTCACCCCCGCCAAGGCGGTCAAGGACAAGCTGAACGGCTGAGGAACTGGCCCGGTGCCCGCCTGATGGCGCGGCGCCGGGCTTATTCTGCCGGCATCCTCCGGTCCCGCACGGACGGATCGCCGCAACGCCCATTGATCCTTGGGCGAAAAGCTAAAGGGTTACGCCGCGCTTCCAGATGCCGATGGCGCGTTCGTCATTCACCTCGTTCCGGGCCGGCGCACCGCTGGCAATCGCGACGATATGCGCCAGCAGCGCATCAGCCGCGGCATCCATCCCTTCCTGCAGGACGCGTCCGGCGTCGAAATCGATCCAGCCCGGCTTGCGATCGGCCAGCGCGCTGTTCGACGCGATCTTGACCGTCGGCACCGGACTGCCAAGCGGCGTGCCGCGACCGGTCGAGAATAAGGTCAGGGTTGCGCCAGCCGCCGCCAGCGCCGTCGTCGACACGGCATCATTGCCGGGGCCTTCCAATATGGTGAGGCCGGTGCGGCTGATACGGTCGCCATAATCGATGACGTCGGTCACGGTGGCGATCCCGCCCTTCTGCACCGCGCCCAGCGATTTTTCCTCCAGCGTGGTGATGCCGCCGGCAATATTGCCGGGGCTGGGATTTTCCGACACCGGTTCGCCATGGTCGAGGAAATAGCGTTTGAAGCGATTGACCACCTGCGTCAGCCGATCGAACACGGCCTCATTCTCGGCGCGCTGCATCAACAGCGTCTCGGCACCAAAAATCTCCGGGATTTCGGTCAGGATCGCGCTACCTTGCGCCTGGGCCACGGCATCGGCCATGCGGCCGATCAGCGGATTGGCGGTGAGCCCGCTCATTGCATCGGAGCCACCGCATTTGACCCCTAGGCGTAACGCCGAAAGCGGCACATCCTGCCGCTGATCCGCGCTGGCGAGATCGATCAGTTCAGCAAGCGCCGTCATGCCGGCCTCGAACTCGTCGCTTTCGCTCTGCGCGCGGACGGTGCGCAGCCGGGCGCGCCGATCCGGCGGAATGCGCGACAGCAGCGCATCGAGCTGGTTGGATTCGCAGCCCAGCCCGAGCAGCAATACGCCGCCGGCATTGGGATTGAGCGCCAGAGAGGCGAGAATCGCGGCCGTGCCGTCCAGATCCGCGCCGAGTTGCGAGCAACCAAAGGGGTGATTGAAGGCATGGACGCCATCGATACGCCCCTCCGCCAGCGCCGCCCCCTTCATTGCAAGCCGCTCGCCCAATCGGCCGACACAGCCCACGGTCGGGAGAATCCAGATTTCATTGCGGGTGCCGACGCTGCCGTCGGCGCGGACATAGCCGCGAAAATGCGGGACGGGCCGGTCCGTCTGGGATAGCGGCTGCGGCTGCGCGCCGGTGAAGCGATAGGCCAGTTCGCCCGAAAGCGCGGTGTGAAGATTATGGCTGTGGACATGCTCGCCGGCCAGGATGGCCCGTGTCGCCAAACCGATCGGCGCGCGATAGCGGCGAACCGCCGCGCCGGCCGCGATATCGTGGAGCGCGAACTTGTGCCCGGCCGGGACCGGATCGCGCAACTGCACATCGGCCGCGCCGACGCGCACCGTCTGCCCTGCCTCCAGCGGGTGCAGGGCGACGGCGACATCATCTTCGGGCGCGACCTGAAGGGCCAGCAGCGGGGCGGTTTCGGCAAGGATCGACATGGGTTTGGAATAGGCCATTGCCAGCGTTGGCACAAGGCGGTAACCGGCGGACAAGGAGATCGCCATGCATCCGCTTACCCTGTCGCCCGACCGCCTGTTCCCCGCCGATCCCACGACCCGTTCGATCGCCCGCGCGCTCTATGCCGAAGTCGCCAACCTGCCGATCATCAGCCCGCATGGCCATACCGACCCGGCCTGGTTCGCCACCAATGCCCCCTGGTCCAACGCGACCGAACTGCTGCTGGCGCCCGACCATTATCTGTTCCGCATGCTCTATTCGCAGGGCATCGCGCTGGACGATCTGGGCGTGCCGCATCGCGGCGGCCTGCCCGATACCGATCCGCGCGCGGCATGGCGCCTGTTCGCCAGCCATTATCATCTGTTCCGGGGCACTCCGTCGAGCATGTGGCTGGACCATGTCTTTGCCGAAGTGTTCGGGCTGGACGTGGCGCTGGACGCACAGAGCGCCGACCAGCTCTATGATGCGATCAACGCGGCGCTCGCCACCGACGCCTTTCGCCCACGCGCGCTGTTCGAACGCTTCAACATCGAATTGCTGGCGACGACCGAAGGCGCGGACGACGATCTGCGCCATCATCAGGCGATCCGGGAATCCGGTTGGCAGGGGCGGGTGGTCACCACCTATCGCCCGGATTCGGTGATCGACCCCGAGCATGAGGAATTTCGCGACGCGCTGATCCGCTTCGGCGACATGACCGGCGAGGATGTCGAAAGCTGGCAAGGCTATCTCGCCGCCCATGCCAAGCGGCGCGCCGATTTCCGCGCCATGGGCGCGACCGCGACCGACCATGGCTTTGCGACGCCGCGCACCGCCAACCTGTCGACCGTGGAATGCGAGGCGCTGTTCGCGAAGATCGTCGGCGGCACGGCCGATGCCGACGATGCCGAACTGTTCCGCGCCCAGATGCTGACCGAAATGGCCAAGATGAGCCAGGCGGACGGCATGGTGATGCAGATCCATCCCGGTTCGTGCCGCAACCATAATGCCGCGCTGTTCCACAGCCATGGCCGCGACAAGGGCGCCGACATCCCGATGCGCACCGACTATGTCGGTGCCCTCAAGCTGATGCTGGACGTGGTCGGCAATGACGCCAACCTGACCATCATCCTCTTCACCCTGGACGAGACCACCTATGCCCGCGAACTGGCGCCGCTGGCCGGCCATTATCCCTGCCTGCGGCTGGGCCCGGCCTGGTGGTTCCATGACAGTCCGGAAGGGATGCGCCGCTTCCGCGAGATGACGACGGAGACCGCCGGCTTCTACAATACGGTCGGGTTCAACGACGACACCCGCGCCTTCCTGTCGATCCCGGCGCGGCATGATGTCGCCCGTCGCATCGACTGCGCCTTCCTGGCACGGCTGGTCGCCGAACATAGGCTGGCCGACTGGGAAGCGGCCGAGCTGGCGCAGGAACTGACCGTCGGGCTGGTGCGCCGCGCCTATCGGCTCTGATCGGTCAGGCGGGCGCCGGACCGCTCGATTCCGCCTCCACCAGGCGCAGCGGCGGGGGCAGTTCGGCGGTCACGGCCTGCCCCTCGATCCGGTCGATCAGCTGCTGGGTCGCGATCCGCGCCATGTCGCCAAAGGGGCGCCAGATAGTCGTGAGCGCCGGCGACACGACATGCGACAGCAGGCTGCCGTCGAAGCCGACGACGGACAGCGACTGCGGAACGGCAATGCCCTTGATTCCCGCGCATTTGAGGACACCGGCAGCCATGACGTCATTGGCGGCGAAGATCGCCGTGGGCGCAGTTGGCAGCGACAGGAAACGCTCGGCGGCAGCAAGGCCCGACTGGAAGCCATAATCCCCCTCCGCCTCGTCCAGCAAAGTGACACCGGCGGCGGCCAGCGCCTCGACAAAGCCCGCCCGGCGCTCCTGCGCGGAAATGGCGTTGGCCGGGCCGCCGACCATCGCGATGCGGCGATGGCCAAGTTCCAGCAGATAGTGCGCCACCTGTGCGGCCGCCTCGCGCTCGGGCGACAGGATCACATCGGCATAGCCGGTGATCGGCAGGGCCGACAGGGCAACGGCGGGGATATGCTCGCGCGCCAGCGCTTCGGGCAGGCCGGCAATGCCCGATACCGGCGGCAGCACCACCAGACCATCGGTGCGTGAGCGACGGACGAATTGCAGCACATCCTCGACCGAGGCGGCGGCATCCATGGGCGTGGGATGGACCACCAGTTCATAGCCGCGCCGGCCCGCTTCGCCGACGATACCGCGCTGCACGGCGTCGAGCACCAGCGCATTGCGATCATTATGGACCATGCCGATCAGGAAGGAGCGGCCCATCGCGAAGGCGCGGGCGCGCATGGAGGGACGGAAATTGAGCGCCGCAATCGCCTTCTGGACGCGCTCGCGGGTTTCCGCATTGACCTTGGGCGACTGGTTGAGAACCCGTGATACCGTTCGGATCGAGACGCCCACCGCAGCGGCGACATCGGCAATGGTGGAATCGCTTCCCTGCGGACTGTCCTTTGTTGATCGCATCTTTGCGGCTAGCCACAGGGGGAGGGAAATCGCAACCTGTTTGGGCTAAGGCCCTTTCAATGGATTCCCTGCTCCCCATCGGCACCGTCGCATGATCAACGCGCGGTTCGGCACATTTCGCGGTCTGGTGCGCCTGGCCCTGTCCTATCCGCAGCTCGCGCTGGGGCAATCGGCCACGCTGCGTCCAGACCCGGCCGAGGTGCGTCGGCTGGTCTTCGTCTGCCAGGGCAATATCTGTCGCAGCGCCTTTGCCGATGTGGTGGCCGGCAAGGCCGGCGCCCGCACGGCCTCCTTCGGCCTGTCGACCACCACCGGACGACCGGCCCATGATCCGGCAATCGCGGCGGCGCAGGCCCTGGGCCATGACCTGTCTGCCCACAAGGCGCTCGACAGGACGGATTATCAGCCGCAGCCGGGCGACCTGCTGCTGGCGATGGAAGTGCGGCAACTGCATCGGCTGGCTGCCGATCCGCGCCTGTCGCACCTACCACGTCAGTTGCTTGGCACATGGACACAGCCGATAATGCCGCATCTGCACGATCCCTATGGCCTGGACGATCGCTACATGGCGCATTGCCTGCAGCGGATCGAGCAGGCGGTGACGGCGCTGGTCAGGACTTATCCCGGCGCAACGCCTTCCTGACGATCTGCCCCAGATCGCGCAGCAGCGGCCGGGGATCGCTGAAACTGAAGACATAATAGCGCATGCGCGGGTCGAGGAAGCCCAGCAGATAGGTGGCAAGGTCGCGCCATGGGCTGGCCCGGAAGAAGGGATCGGCGATCTTACCGCCCATCAGCAATCGCAACAGGCGCTTGGTTTCCGGCACCATGTAGCGCGCGCGCAGGGTATCACGGGGCAGGGGCGCCGCATCCGTTTCACCCAGCACCGCCCGGCGATAGGCTTCCCAGGCGAAATGGGCATGGCAATGGCCGGCCAGCGGCAGGCTGCCCCAGAAACGACCATTCACCTCCATCAGCCAGTAATGACCGCTGCCTGCATCATAGCGATATTCGACCATGGCCGGCCCCTGCCAGCCGAGCGCGCGCAGCAATTGTTCGGACAATGCCATCTGTTGCCCATGGCGATCGCGCGGTTCGGCACGGCACAGGGTCGATACGCCCCCTTCGGGCGGCCATTCGTGCAGCCGGCGATGCTGGAAATGCAGGGTCGCATCGCCATCGGCCATGAACAGCATCTGTCCCAGGCCAACACCGCCGCAATATTGCTGGATCATCGGCCAGATACCGACCGGACGATAGCGGGCAAGCAGCGCCTGCAACGCATCCGGCGTCCGCACATATTCCGCCTTGATCCATTCCAGCCCGGCCCGTTCGAGGAGCGGCATCACCGCTGGCGGATTGGCCCATTTGGCGACCAGCGGATAGGGCATGGATGCGGCATGGGCCTGGAAATCGTCGCCGGCCATCGGTTGCCAGGTTTGCGGTATCAACAGCCCCTGCGCCGCCGCGGCCGCCAGGGTGCGACGCTTGTCGATCACCTGGTTGAGCGCTTCGACGCGCGGGACTAAGATGTGGCAATCGCCGATCATCGGCGGCAGCAGCGCCAGATCGAGCAGATCGGTCTCCGAAATGGCAAAGACGGCGCGGGCGCCGGTCCGGGTGATCAGATCGGGCAGCCAATCGGCCGCCGGGCCTGACGGCCGATCGGTGCTGTCCGTGCAATAGCGCGATGCCGCCGCGATCCCGCTTGCCGGCCCGACGCCATGGACCGGCACGCCATGACGGCCGAGTTCCCGGACGATGGTCAGGCTGATCGCATTTTCCAGGCCGATGACGATCGCGCAGGGCAGGCGGCTCACGCAGGCACCAGCCGATGTTCGTAGCGCCAGGTCGCCCAGGCCTGTTGCGCGATGCGCAGGCCGGTGCGCAGCCGGTTGGGCGGCACGCGGGTCAGCATGCGCGCGGGGGCATCGGCGAGCGCGGGCGACAGATCATGGAAGCCGGCAGGACGCATGCCCGGCGTCGCGGCGGCAGTCCGGCACAATTGCTCGAACCGGCGCATCACCGTGCGGTTCGGGCGCATCCGGTCGCGCGAGAGCATTTCGAAACTATGGGTGACGATGACGAAGGCATCATGACCTTCCTGCGCGGCGTGGCGCATGCCGGCGCGCATTTCGGCGGCCGACATGGCGCAGATCTGCGCCGGGCGGAAATGGCCGGGGCGGTCAGCAATCCCCGACACGGGCAGTTCGACCAGCCCCTGGGCGCGAACCGCGCCGATCTGGCCGGCGTCCATGCTGATGCCGCATCCCTGGCCGAGATAGGCCGGATTGACGCTGCTGTCCCAGCCGATGCCGATCGCCGCCAGCGCCCGCAGCGTATCGTCATTGGCGCCGAAATTGCCGGCCCGGAACGCGCTGATCCGCGGGGCGCCCGCCTGTTCCAGCAGGTCGCGACCAAGGCCAAGCAGGGTAATCTGGTCGGCCAGGCTGAAATCGCCGATATTGCGGCCCTGTCGCCCTTCGATCGGCGAATTTTTGGCCCAGGCCAGCCATTCGCTGTGCAGATGGAGCTGCACTTCATGCCCGCGACTGACGATGGCCGCGACGATGGGCTGGAGAAAGGCGGGACCGTGGATCAGCGCCGGCAGGGGATCGAGGAAGAAAACGCCCTTGAGGCCATGACGGTCCATCAGGTCCATCTGCCAGCCGATGCCGAAAGCACCGGCCGCCGTCTCGCCCCAGATCGACTGGCGCAGATTCTGCTCAAGACCGACGCCGCGCTGGTGCAGCGCGGCGGACAATTCGGTGTCGATGGTGATGAGCAGCGCAGTCATGATCAGTCCGATCCGGAATGGGGACGATGATAGACGGCAGACGTTAAGGAGCCGTGATGTTTCTGACCCATGTATGGATCATTACGGCTTTTTAACGAGCTTTACCCCTTTTTTCTTGCCCTCTTGCCCGATCAGACGGCGTCGCGCCGCCCGTTCCTCATGCGAGCAGCGAAAATTCGCCATAATTGCCCTGGAAGAACAGCAGCGGCCGGTCGGGCCGTTCCACTTCCAGCGCGACCACCTCACCCAGCACGATATAATGATCGCCGGCTTCATGCACGGCATGCAGGCTGCAATCGATCCAGGCGACGACATTGTCGATGATGGGCGATCCATTGTCGGATACGCGGTGTGACACGCCGGCGAACTTGTCAGGGCCCGGTGCCGCCAGCTGGCGACAGAGCGGCTGCTGATCGCTGGCGAGGACATTGACGCAGAAGCGGCCGATCTGCTGAATCCGCGGCCAGCTGCCCGAGCTTTTGGCCGGGAAGAAGGCGACCAGCGGCGGATCGAGCGACACCGAGGTGAAGGAGCCGACCACCATGCCGACCGGGGCGCCGTCCTCGGCGGACGCGGTAACGACGCACACGCCGGTCGGATAATGGCCCAGGACGCGGCGGAAGGTGGCACTGTCGATCATGGTTGCGCTGTTCATGCCATGGTCTTCCAGCAGACGATGGCGCAAGGCAAGCGAAACCGGTCAGAAACCAACCGGTCGTAGCGGATAGGGGCGGGGCTGGTGCCCCGCCACGATCATCAGAGTGCGATGCCGCCGGCGGCCAGCACGGCCAGCGTCAGCAACTCGGACGCGTTGGACGACATGGTCGCGATCTGCACCGACTTTTCCATGCCGACCAGCACCGGACCGATCATCGACGTGCCGCCCAGTTCGCGCAGCAGCTTGGCCGAGATGTTGGCCGACTGCAGCCCCGGCATGACCAGCACATTGGCTGGGCCGGACAGGCGGCTGAACGGATAATTCTTCATCACGGTCGGATTGAGCGCCGCATCCGGTGTCATTTCGCCTTCATATTCGAAATCGACGTCGCGCTGGTCGAGCAGCTTCACCGCATCGCGCACATTGTCGAGGAAGGCGCCGGGCGGATTGCCGAAATTGGAATAGGAGAGGAAGGCGACGCGCGGATCATGGCCCATGCGCCGCGCGACCGCGACCGTGCCCTCGGCAATGTCGGCCAGTTCGGACGCAGACGGCCGTTCATGCACGGTGGTGTCGGCCAGGAAGACGGTCTTGTCCTTGGTCACCATGACATGGATGCCGAAGGGGGTACGGCCGGCCGCCGGATCCATCACCCGCTTCACCTCGCGCAGGGTCTGGCCATAGGGGCGGGTGACGCCGCTGATCATCGCATCGGCCACGCCCATCTTCACCAGCAGCGATCCGAAGATGTTGCGGTCACGATTGACCATCCGCTCGCAGTCGCGACGCAGATAGCCGCGCCGCTGCAACCGGGCGTAGAGAAGATCGACCATCTCGGGCACCAGCGGCGAATTGACGCTGTTGTGCAGTTCGAAGCTGTCGGGATCCTGGACGCCCAGTTCCTTGAGCTTGTCGCGCACATGATCGCGGCCGACCAGCACGGGGATGCCATAGCCCAGCTCGCGGAACTGGATCGCGGCGCGCAGCACCACTTCCTCTTCCGCCTCGGCAAAGACGACCCGCTTGGGATTGGCCTTGGCGAGTTCATAGGCGCTGGTGAGAACCGAGGTGGTCGGGTTGAGCCGCGCCTTCAGGGAATCGCGATAGGCGGCCATGTCCGCGATCGGCTTCTGTGCGACGCCGGTATCCATCGCCGCCTGGGCGACGGCGGCGGGCACCACTTCCATCAGGCGCGGATCGAACGGCGCGGGGATGATATAGTCGGGGCCGAAGCTGTGCGAACGGCCATAGGCCTTGGCGACTTCCTCGGGCACCTGTTCGCGCGCCAGATCGGCAATCGCCTTGGCGGCGGCCAGCTTCATCGCTTCGTTGATGCCGGTCGCCCGCACGTCGAGCGCACCGCGGAAGATGAAGGGGAAGCCCAGGACATTGTTGACCTGGTTGGGGAAGTCCGACCGGCCGGTGGCGACGATCGCGTCGGGACGCACGGCATGAGCGTCAGGCGGCAGGATTTCCGGGTCGGGATTGGCCATGGCGAAGATGATCGGATTGGCCGCCATCGACTTCACCATATCCTGCGACATGGCGCCGGCGACCGAGAGGCCGAGGAACACGTCGGCGCCCTTGACCGCTTCGGTGAGGGTGCGCGCGTCGGTCTTGACCGCATGGGCCGACTTCCACTGGTTCATGCCCTCGGTGCGGCCCTGATAGATGACGCCCTTGCTATCGCACATGATGACGTTTTCGTTCGGCACGCCCAGCGCCTTGATCAGCTCGGTGCAGGAAATGGAGGCGGCCCCCGCACCGTTCACCACCACCTTCATGTCCTTCATGTCGCGACCGGTCAGCAGCGCGGCATTGATGACGCCCGCCGCCGCGATGATCGCGGTGCCATGCTGGTCGTCATGGAAGACCGGAATGTTCATCCGTTCCTTGAGCGTCGTTTCGATGACGAAGCATTCGGGCGCCTTGATATCCTCAAGGTTGATGCCGCCGAAGCTCGGCTCCATCAGTTCGACCGCGTCGATGAAGCGATCGACATCCTCGGTCTTCAGCTCGATGTCGATGGAATCGACATCGGCGAAGCGCTTGAAAAGGACGGCCTTGCCCTCCATCACCGGCTTGGACGCCAGCGCGCCGAGATTGCCAAGACCCAGGATCGCCGTGCCGTTGGAGATGACCGCGACCAGATTGCCCTTGGCGGTATAATCATAGGCGGTCGCCGGATCTTCGGCGATCGCGCGCACCGGCACCGCGACGCCGGGCGAATAGGCGAGCGAGAGATCGCGCTGCGTCGCCATCGGCTTCGACGCGATGATCTCGATCTTGCCGGGGCGGCCGGTCGCGTGGAAGAACAGCGCCTCGCGCTCGGAAAATTCCACATTTGACTTTTCGGTCATCGCGATACCCACATAATGGAACAATAGCGCCGCCCTAGCGGCAAGATTATCTTGTGGGCAAGTGCGAGAAGCGCAATTTTCCTGCCCTTTGGCGAAGCTCTGGTTTCAGCGGAGCGATCAGGCTATCCGCTTGCCCCATGGCCAATTCGACCTCCACCACCACCCAGCCTACCCCCATGATGGCACAATATTTCACCCTCAAGGCAGAGGCGCAGGATTGCCTGCTCTTCTACCGCATGGGCGATTTCTTCGAACTCTTCTTCGATGACGCCAAGATGGCGGCCGCGACGCTCGACATTGCGCTCACCAGCCGTGGCGAACATGCCGGGCAGCCGATCCCGATGTGCGGCGTGCCGGTGCATAGCGCCGAATCCTATCTCGCCCGACTGATCAAGGGCGGCCATCGCGTCGCCATAGCCGAACAGACCGAGACCCCGGCCGAGGCCAAGGCACGCGGCGGCAAGGCGCTCGTGGCACGCGCCATCGTCCGCTATGTCACCGCCGGCACGCTGACCGAGGAAACCCTGCTCGACAGCCGGCGCGACAATATGCTGGTCGCGCTCGCCCATACCGGTGGGGAAGGCGAGCTGGGCCTGGCCGCCGCCGACATTTCGACCGGCCGGTTCGAGACGATGACGGTGCGGGCGGGCGACTTGCCCGCCGAACTCGCCCGGTTGCGGCCGAGCGAAGTGGTGATCGCCGAAGGGTCGACATTGGAGGTCGCCAACAGCCATCCGTTCGACAAGGCGGCCTTTTCCAGCACCCGTGCTGAAGACGCGCTCAAGCGCCTGTTCGCGGTTGCGACGCTGGATGGTTTCGGCCAGTTCAGCCGCGCCGAACTGGCGGCGATGGGCGGGCTGATTTCCTATCTCGACCATGCGGGGAAGGGCACGCTGCCCTTCCTGGCTCCGCCGCTCCGCAAGACCAGCGGCGCCCATGTCGCGATCGACGCGGCGACGCGCGAGAGCCTGGAAATCGTCGCGACCACCGGCGGCACCCGTGCGGGCAGCCTGCTGGGCGCGGTCGACCGGACCGTCACCGGGGCAGGCGCCCGGCTGCTAGCACAGGATCTGTCGGCGCCGCTGATGGATGCGCCGCTGATCGACGCGCGGCTGGGCCTGGTGCAGCTGTTCCATGATGACGCGACGCTGCGCAGTCAGTTGCGTGCGGCGCTGCGGGCGCTGCCCGACATCGGCCGCGCGCTGGGCCGCGTTGCCGTCGGCCGGGGCAGCCCGCGCGATCTGGGCCAATTGCGCGACGGCCTGGGCGAAGCGCGATTGCTGCGCGAGCGGCTGGGGCGGCTGGCCGATCAGCCACTGCTGCTGACGCAGTTGCTGCCGGCGCTCGACGGGCATGGCGCGCTGGTCGATGCGCTGGCGCGCGCATTGGTGCCGAGCCCGCCGACCGAGACCAATAATGGCGGCTATATCGCCGACGGCTTCGACCCGGCGCTCGACGAACTGCGCCGCCTGGCCGGTGACGGCCGCCGCGCCATCGCCGCACTGGAAGCGCAATATCGCGAGCAGACGGGGATCAGCGCGCTCAAGATCCGCCATAATGGCGTGCTGGGCTATCATGTCGAGGTGCCGGCCCGCGCCGCCGACCAACTGATGCAGCCCGAAAGCGGCTTCACCCATCGCCAGACGCTGGCCGGGGTCGTGCGCTTCAACTCGATCGACCTGCATGAGCAGGCCGGACGGGTGGCGCAGGCCGGCGCCCATGCGCTGGTGGCGGAATCCGCCCATCTCGAAACGCTGATCGAGGCGGTGCTGGACCGCAAGGCCGACATCGCCCGCGCCGCCGATGCGCTGGCGCGGCTGGACGTTGCCGCCGCGCTAGCCGAACGGGCGGCCGAAGGCGGCTGGCAACGGCCCCATTTCGTGGTCGAGGACGGGGTTGGCCCCTGCCTCGACATTGTCGGCGGGCGCCATCCGGTGGTCGAGGATGCGCTACGCGCGCAGGGCCAGCCCTTCGTCGCCAATGATTGCCGGCTGGTCGCGACCGACCGGCTGTGGCTGGTTACCGGCCCGAACATGGGCGGTAAGTCGACCTTCCTGCGGCAGAATGCGCTGATCGTCATCCTGGCCCAGGCCGGCGCCTTCGTACCGGCGGAATCGGCGACGCTGACCCTGGTCGACCGCCTGTTCAGCCGCGTCGGCGCCTCCGACAATCTGGCACGCGGCCGGTCGACCTTCATGGTCGAGATGGTCGAGACCGCGGCGATCCTGGCGCAGGCGACCGAGCATAGCTTCGTCATCCTGGACGAGGTCGGGCGCGGCACATCCACCTATGACGGTCTCGCGCTCGCCTGGGCGGTGGTCGAAGCGGTGCATGAGGTCAATCGCTGCCGCTGCCTGTTCGCCACCCATTATCATGAGCTGACACGCCTGTCCGAAACGCTCGATGCGCTGTCGCTTCACCATGTGCGGGCGCGCGAATGGAAGGGCGACCTGGTGCTGCTGCACGAACTGGCCGAAGGGCCGGCTGATCGCAGCTATGGCCTGGCGGTGGCGCGGCTGGCCGGCTTGCCCCCCCTGGTGCTCAAGCGCGCCAAGGATGTGCTGGGCCGGCTGGAGGCAGGCAAGGCGAAGACCGGCGGCATTGCCGCAGGCCTGGACGACCTGCCGCTGTTCGCCAGTGTCGCGACGCAGGCCGAAGAGGTGGCCGATCCGCTGCGCGACGCACTGGATGGCATCGATGCCGACGCCCTGTCCCCGCGTGAGGCACTCGATCACATATATCGTTTGAAACAACTGGCCGCCGCCAGTCACCACGAGTAGACGAGAGCCATGGTCATGCAGTTCCCCAGCCTGGGGTCGCGCCGCGCGATCATTGACCGGCGCGCGATTTCCGACAGCATCAACGCCCTGGCGCAGGAGCACCGGGGCGATCCGATCAAGCTGCGCGGGCTGATCGTCAAGGAACTCAAGGCCGCTCTGGAGCATGGCCGTGAGGATGTCGCGCGCCGGCTGGAGGCAAAACCGACGCGCGGGCGCGAGGCGGTCACCGCCTTCGCCTTCCTGATCGACCAGATCTTGCGGCTGCTCTACGACGCGACCACCCATCATCTTTATCCCGCCGGCAACCGCAGCACCGGCGAGCGGATCGTGCTGATCGCGGTGGGCGGCTATGGCCGGGGCGAGATGGCGCCGCACAGCGATGTCGACATCGGCTTCATCACCCCCTGGAAGCCGACCGGCTGGACCGAGCAGATCATCGAATCCATGCTCTATTCGCTGTGGGATCTGGGGCTCAAGGTCGGCCACTCCAGCCGTTCGATCGACGAGACGATGCGGATGGCCAAGGCCGACCTCACCGTGCGCACCGCCCTGCTGGAAGCACGCTATGTGTGGGGCGACCGGGCGCTTTACGAGGAAGTGGCCGTCCGCTTCGACAGCGAGATCATGCAGGGCACCGCCCGCACCTTCGTCACCGAGAAGCTGGAGGAACGCGACGAGCGCCACCGCCGCATGGGCGACAGCCGCTATGTCGTCGAGCCCAATGTCAAGGAAGGCAAGGGCGGCCTGCGCGACCTGCACACGCTGTTCTGGATCGGCAAATATGTGAACCGGGTGAAATCGGTCGCCGAACTGGTCGATGTCGGCCTGTTGACGCAGAGCGAGCTGCGCCAGTTCCAGAAGGCCGAGGATTTCCTGTGGGCGGTGCGGTGTCACCTGCACATGATCACCGGTCGGGCCGAGGACCGGCTGACCTTCGACCTGCAGCTGGAAACCGCGACGCGCATGCACTTCACCGCGCGGGCCGGACGATCCGGGGTCGAGCGCTTCATGCGCTATTATTTCCTCAATGCAAAGGCGGTCGGCGACCTGACCGCGGTGTTCCTGGCGCATCTGGACGACCAGCTGGCCGAGCGCGGACGCCGCTATATTCCGTCCATCTTTCGCCGGCCCAAGAAGCTGGATGGTTTCGTGCTGGATCGCGGGCGGCTGGCGCTGCCGAGCGACGATTTCTTCCAGGCCGATCCGGTTCGCCTGGTCGAGATTTTCGCCGTGGCCGACAGGCATGGGCTGCAGATTCATCCGAGCGCGATGCGCGCGGCCAGCCGCGATGCCGGCCTGATCACCGCCAAGGTGCGCAAGGACGCACGCGCCAACGCCGCCTTCATGGATGTGCTGACCAGCCCGCGCGACCCGGAAACGGTGCTGCGCTGGATGAACGAGTCCACCGTGTTCGGCCGGTTCATCCCCGATTTCCGCCGCGTCGTGGCGCAGATGCAGTTCGACATGTACCATCATTATACGGTGGACGAGCATACCATCCGCGCCGTCGGCCTGCTGGCCCGGATCGAGAAGGGCGAACTGGCCACCGACCATCCGCTGGCGACCGAGCTGATGGGCAAGATATTGTCGCGCCGGGTGCTCTATGTCGCGGTGCTGCTGCATGACATCGCCAAGGGGCGCGGCGGCGACCACAGCATATTGGGCGCGGAAGTGGCAGAACATCTCTGCCCGCGCCTGGGCCTGACCGCCGCCGAGACCGAGACCGTCGCCTGGCTGGTGCGTTACCACCTGCTGATGTCGGCCACCGCCTTCAAGCGCGACCTGGCCGACTACAAGACGATCCTCGATTTCGTGGAGGTGGTGCAGAGCCCCGAGCGACTGCGCCTGCTGCTGTGCCTGACCGTGGTCGATATCCGCGCGGTGGGGCCGGGCGTCTGGAACAGCTGGAAGCGGCAGTTGCTGGGCGACCTCTATGATGCCGCCGAGGAAGTGCTGCGCCTGGGCCACAAGCAGAAGGGCCGCAGCGAACGCGTTGCCGCCAAGCAGGAGGCGCTGCGCGAGGCGCTGGGCATGGATGAGGCGACCTTCGCCGCATTCAGCGGCCGCATGCCCGAAAGCTACTGGATCGCCGAACCGGACGATATCCTGGTCCATAATGCCCGGCATATATTGGAAGCGGGCGACTCCTCGCTGTCGATCGCCGCGCAATATTATCCACAACGTGGTGCGACTTTGGTCACCGTCTATGCGACCGACCATCCGGGCCTGTTCTACCGCATTGCCGGCGCCATCCATCTGGCTGGCGGCAACATCATCGACGCGCGCATCCATACGACGCGCGATGGCGTCGCGATCGACAATTTCCTGGTGCAGGATCCGCTGGGCGGCGCCTTCCACAGTCCCGAGCAGCTGGCGCGGATCAAGGCGGCGATCGAGGATTCCCTGTCCAACCGCCACCGCATGATCACCAAGCTGGAAGCGCGCCCGCTGCCCCGCACCCGCGCCGAAGCCTTCCGCATCGAGCCCAATGTGCTTATCGACAACAAGGCGTCGAACCGCTTCACCGTGATAGAGGTGAATGCCCGCGATCGGCCGGCGCTGCTGTTTAGCCTGGCCAATGCCCTGTTCCAGTCGAAGGTGACGGTCCACAGCGCCCATGTCGCCACCTATGGCGAGCGCGCGGTCGATACCTTCTATGTCACCGACCTCTTGGGCGGGAAGATCGAGAGCAAGGCGCGGTTGCAGACGCTGGAGCGGCGGCTGCTGGAGGCGGCCGGCGGCGAAGTGGGCGAGGCACTGGAGCGCGCCTGATCGCTACTCAGGCGCCTAAATTCTCAGGCAATGGTCATGACGTCGCCGGGTGACAGCAACGGTAACAGGCGCAGCATGTCGTCGCGATCGACCGCAACGCAGCCGGCGGTCGGGCGCCCTTCGGACAGATGGAAAAAGATGGCGCTGCCCATGCCCGGCACCGGCGGCGCATCATTATGGCCCAGGATGACGATCACGTCATAGGCGTCGTCGCTGCGCTGCAGGCTTTCGGTCGAGAAGGGCCGGGGCAGGCGCACGGGACGGTTATAAGCGGGATCAGCCGGATCATCCGACCAGCCATCGCCGGCATGGGTCCAGCGCCAGGGCAGGGCGATGCCGGTGGCGGAGACCTTGCCGGAGCGCAGCAGCACAGCGCGGATCGGCCAGCTTCCGAGCGGCGTGCAACCATCGCCTTCGCGCTTGTCGGCGGCCGCACAGGCGCCGCTGCGGCCGATGGTGCAGGCCATGTCGAGATCGCCGAAGCGCAGCCGCCCGGCGGCGGCATCGACATGGATGACGCTCATAGCTGGTGGCCGGTCCGGTCGCGCTTGGTGGCGAGATAGCGTTCATTATGCGGGTTGGCGGGCAGGATGATCGGCAGCCGCTCGACCACCTCGATCCCCGCTGCCTGCAGCCCGGCAACCTTCTGCGGATTGTTGGTGAGCAGGCGGACCCCGCCAATGCCCAGCAGATCGAGCATCCGCGCCGCGACCGAGAAGTCGCGCGCGTCGATCGCGAAGCCCAGCCGCACATTGGCGTCGACCGTATCGAAGCCCTGATCCTGCAACGCATAGGCGCGCAGTTTGTTGACGAGGCCGATGCCCCGCCCTTCCTGCCGCAGATAGAGCAGCACACCCCATTGGGCGTCGGCGATCTGGTGCAGCGCCTGCTGCAATTGCGGGCCGCAATCGCATTTCAGGCTGCCGAACACGTCGCCGGTCAGGCATTCGCTGTGGATGCGGATGACCGGGGGCGATGCATCGCGCTTGCCGACCACCAGCGCGACATGCTCGCGCGGCTCGTCGGGGCTGCGAAAGGCGATGATCTCCGCGCTCTCGCTCGCCGATACCGGCAGGCGGGCGCGGGTGGCGATGGCGAGGTGGATGGCATCGTCATAATCGGCGACATCATCGGCGCTGACCTCCGCCTCGACCGGGCCGTCGCCTTCGGTGAGGAAATAGGCGGGCAGGATACCGGCCAACCGGGCCAGGCGCAGCGCGGCCTTGGCCGCCTGTGGCGCCGGCAGCGCGCGCGCACGGAACGGCCCCTTGAGCGGCGAGGCGAGGTCCAGCACCGGATCGGAAATCGAGGTCGCGACATCCGCGTCGATCCACGGTGCCCGCTCGATCAGCACCGGCAGGTCGGGATCGGCCGCCGCCAGCTGGTTGGCGAGCTTCAGCGTCTCGGCGCGGGCGGCGGAAATCAGGATATCGGCCTGCCCCTGCGGATCGAAATCGGCCAGCGTCACCGCATCCGCGCCCTCGATCGCCATCAGCCGGATCGCGCCGTCGGGCGCGGTCAGGCGGATCGCCCAGCCGCGACGCAGCGCATCGATGGCGCGGGCAGCATCCCGCCCGTTCATCAGAAGGCGAACTCGGTGATGATCGGGATATGGTCGGACGGCTTTTCCCAGCTGCGCGCGGGTTCGACGACACGGTGGGCGACCGCCTTGTCGGCGACATCCCTGGTCATCCACATATGGTCGAGGCGACGGCCGCGATCCGACGCCGCCCAATCCTTCGCGCGATAGCTCCACCAGGTGTAGAGACGCGCCGGGGCAGGGTGGAAATGGCGGCCAATATCGACCCAGTCGTTCGACGCCTGCAACCGGCCCAGCAGCGCGCATTCGACCGGCGTATGGCTGACCACGTCGAGCAGTTGCTTGTGGCTCCAGACGTCACATTCCAAAGGCGCGATGTTGAAGTCGCCGGTCAGGATGGTCGGCTTGTTGTCGAGCGCGCCGGACCACTCGATCATCCGCTCAATGAAGTCGAGCTTCTGGCCGAATTTCGGATTGACCGTGCGGTCGGCGACATCGCCGCCGGCAGGGACATAGACATTCTCGATCCGCACACCATTGTCGAGGCGGATGCCGACATGGCGCGCTTCGCCATTGGCCTGCCAGTCGAACCGGTCATCCTCATGGATCGGCACCTTGCTCATGATCGCAACGCCATGATGCATGCGCTGGCCGTTCAGCACCTGATGGACATATCCCAGGCGCCTGAACATGTCGGTGGGGAAAATCTCGTTCACCACCTTGGTTTCCTGCAGGCAGAGAATGTCGGGCGCTTCTTCGGTCAGGAAGCGTTCGACGATGTCGATCCGGGCGCGGACGCTGTTGATGTTCCAGGATGCAATCGAAAGGGTATCGGCCATGAAAAGCACCTAGGGTGCCGCGCGCCCGCGCGCAAGCGCCGGACAAAGTAAGACCCCCGCTCCGGGGGCGTGGAACGGGGGTCTCGATCGCGCCCTTGAAGCGCTTTGCGACGGGAGCGGTGTGCCGGGTAACAGGGGGGAAATCCCGGTCTGCGTCTCTCGCCGTGATCTCTATCTAGGCGATCCGATATGAGCGGCAGATGAACGATGGCAGAAAGTTTTCAGCCCATCGTTCCTGTGGCCCGCCCTAGCCGTTCGGACGGCCGCGCGGACGCGGATCAGTCCAGCGGAAGGCGGAATCGGCAACCGGCACGCCATATTGCTGGTTCGACAGGCGCACCGCCGTGCGATTATTCTGCGCGTCGAGCGCGACCCAGCCATAAAGCTCCAGCCCGGCCGGTGACGCGGGCTTGCGCTTGAAGATCATGGTGATGGTGCCGAACTCGGGCCGCTTGGGATCCTTTGCCTGCACGCTCAGCACCGTCGGGTCGCCGGTGGGCACGACGGTGCCGAATTTCGACAGATCCTTGGTCGGGTCGATCAGCGCGGCCAGCGGCGAATTGCCGATCGGCCAGCGCTGCACCTGGCGCACTTCATAGTCGATTAGGGTCAGCGCCTTGCCATCACCCACGATCAGCAGCGGCACACCCTTTTCATATTGGAAGCGGATCTTGCCCGGCTGTTTCAGGGTCAGCTTGCCGGTCAGCACCTGACCATTGCGGTCGGTCTGGCTGAAATCGGCGGTCAGGGTGGTGACGGCGCGGATATAGGCATTGACCTGATTGAGGTCGGACGGTGCCGCCTGCTGGGCAAGGGCATAGCCCGCCGGCACCGCAACCAGCGCGGTGGCGAGGGACAGGGCGACAGGCGCGAGGATGCGCTTCATGCAATCATCTCCGGGTTGTTCGGAAAAGGGGGCATAGGAGGTGGGGCTTGAACCCGCTGTGAACCTTGCTGTTCCATCGAAGGGAAAGGATCGATCGGAAAGACCAGACGGGGGAGAGCGGCCGTGAAATGGCTGGCTCGATCCCCCGTGCTCCCGCCTCGCCATGCCGGTCTTACCGGCGGCACCGCTCCAATTATGTTTATCGGCGCGGCAGCAGCGACGCCTGCCTAGACCGATTCGCGGACAAAAAAAAGGCTGATCCGAAGATCAGCCTGAAAAGTTTTTAGGAGAGGATGCCTGAAAGGCCTGTTCCTAATGTCCCAAAGCCCTTGTCACGACAAATGCGAAGGCAGCAAGCATGGTTGCACGGAACGCAATCGCTCAAGGAAAACAGGCATTTCGTAGCGTCAGAGCGGATTGCCATTCTCGTCACGCAGCACTTCACGGCGGCCGACATGGTTGGGCGGACCGACCAGCCCTTCTTCCTCCATCCGTTCGATCAGGCGTGCGGCGCTGTTGTAGCCGACTCGCAGCTGGCGCTGCAGCCAGCTGGTCGAGGCCTTCTGATTCTCGAACACCAGCTGGCACGCCTTGCGAAACAGCTGCGCGTCCGGGCTGTCATCGCCCAGGTCCACGCCGTCGAGCGCGAAGCTGCCTTCTTCCGGCTCTTCCGTGACCGCCTGGATATAATCGGGCGATCCCTGCGCCCGCCAATGGTCGGCGACCACGCGCACTTCATCGTCCGAAACGAAGGGACCATGGACGCGCATCAGGCCCTTGCCGCCATGCATGTAGAGCATGTCGCCCTTGCCCAGCAGCTGTTCGGCACCCTGTTCGCCCAGGATGGTGCGGCTGTCGATCTTGCTGGTCACGAAGAAGCTGATGCGGGTCGGCAGGTTCGCCTTGATGACGCCGGTGATGACGTCGACCGAAGGCCGCTGGGTCGCGAGGATCAGGTGGATGCCGGCAGCACGCGCCTTCTGCGCCAGACGCTGGATCAGGAATTCGACTTCCTTGCCCGCCGTCATCATGAGGTCGGCCAGCTCGTCGACCACCACCACGATCTGCGGCAGCGGCTGGAAATCCAGCTGCTCCTCCTCATAGATCGGCTTGCCGCTTTCGGGATCATAGCCGGTCTGGACGCGGCGGCCGAGCGGCTTGCCCTTGGCCTTGGCGGCGCGAACCTTCTCGTTGTAGTTGGCGAGGTTGCGGACCGAGATCGACGCCATCATGCGATAGCGATCCTCCATCTGCTCCACCGCCCATTTGAGCGCGCGGATCGCCTTGCTCGGTTCGGTCACGACCGGGGCGAGCAAATGCGGGATGTCGTCATAGGTCGACAGTTCCAGCATCTTGGGATCGATCATGATCAGGCGCAGCTGGTCCGGCGTCATGCGGTAGAGCAGCGACAGGATCATGGCGTTGAGGCCGACCGACTTACCCGAGCCGGTGGTACCCGCGATCAGCAGATGCGGCATCGGCGCCAGATCGGCGATGATCGGCTCGCCCGAGATATTCTTGCCCAGGATGATCGGCAGGGTCGCTTCCGCACCGAACTGCTCGCTGGTGATGAGTTCGCGGAAGGACACGCCCTCACGATTGGTGTTGGGCAGTTCGATGCCGATGACGGTGCGGCCGGGAATGGTCGCGACGCGCGCCGACAGCGCCGACATGTTGCGGGCGATATCGTCGGCCAGCGCGATCACGCGGCTCGCCTTGATGCCCGGTGCCGGCTCCAGCTCATACATGGTGACGACGGGACCGGGGCGAACCTCGACGATATTGCCCTTCACATGGAAGTCGTCGAGAACGCTCTCCAGCAGGCGGGCGTTGCGTTCCAGCGCCGCCTTGTCGATCTTCTGGCCCTGATTGGCGGGGATGGGGTTGAGCAGGTCGGCCGACGGCAGCGAGCTGTGGCCGAACAGATCATCCTGCGACACCGGCGCGGTCGAGCGCTGCACCGGGGCGGGCTTGGGCGCCTGGATGGTAATCGGCGGCTTGGGCTCGTTCGACACCTGCTTGCGCGGCGCGATCACCCGTTCGACCGGGCCGTCATCATCCTCGTCCAGATCGACCGCTCCTCCCTGTCCCGCAAAGGCGAGCGAGGGGCGCGGCAGGCTGAGCCGGGGCAGGGTCGGGCGGCGGATGGTGAAGATCGGCTTTTCCAGCGCCAGGCTGCGATACCAGACGAAGAGGCCTGCCAGCATGGCCACGACCACCAATATGCCGATGATCCAGCCCTGCGCGGCCGGCGCCTGGGCGGTCAGGCTCATCACCCCCTTGGCGGTGACAAGGCCGATCATGCCGCCCCAGCCGGAGGGCAGGCCGACCAGCGGATCGGGCTGGAACAGGGCCAGCGCGATGCCGATCAGGATGATGCCGACCAGGCATTTGCCGAACTGCGCCTTCCACCCGATCATCTCATGATCGCCCCACAGGCGACGGGCGGTGATCCCCATCAGCGGCAGCAGCAGCGCGATCGGCACGCCGAACAGCAGCAGCAGCATGTCGGCCACCATGGCGCCGGGCGCGCGCATGATATTGGCGACATGATCGCCCGCCACCGTGTTCATCGACGGGTCGCTGGGCTGATAGCTCAGCAGCGCCAGCGCCAGGAACAGGGTCGCCAGAAACAGCGAGATCGCCCCGATCAGCGCGCCGCTGCGCACGATGCTGCGCTTGAGCATTTCGCGCCATTCCGGCGCGCGCTTGGCTCCGCGGCTGACAGCCATGGTCAAATGTCCCCCAAATGTTCCGTTCCGGCACAATGCGCCGAGCCAGGAGTCCTCGTCAAGCCTGCGGCCCCTCGGCTCGTCCCGCCCCATCCGCAACATTGCGTATGTCGCGGGCCTGGGGCGCAGGCGCAAAATGGGCGGCGAAAGGAGATGTCGCCATGTTCGCCTCTTTCTATCCCGCCTTTGTCGTGATTGCCCTGAGCAGCTTTGCGATCGTGCTGCTGGGCGTCAGCCTGCAGGATGCGATGCGAGGGCGCTGAGCGCGTCGCCATCTACGCGCTGCACGGTCCATTCGTCCATCGGCCGGGCGCCGATCGCCCGGTAGAAGGCTATGGCCGGCGCGTTCCAGTCGAGCACCGACCATTCGAGCCGGGCGCAGTCGCGCACGATCGCCAATCGGGCGAGACGGGCGAGCAGCGCCTTGCCGGCGCCTAATCCCCGCGCTTCGGGCAGGACGAACAGATCCTCCAGATAGAGGCCCGGACGCCCCTCGAAGGTCGAGAAATTGTGGAAGAAGAGGGCAAAGCCGATCGGCGCGCCATCATGCTCGGCGATCAGCACCTCCGCCATCGGTCGGGGACCGAACAGATAGCGAGCCAGCGTCTCGCGGTCCGCCTTCACTTCATGGGCCAGCTTCTCATAGTCGGCGAGCGCCAGGATGAAATTCGCGATTGCATCGATATCCGTTGATTGCGCGTCCCTGATGATGACCTTGCTCATGCCGCTCCCGCTTCCACATGGGCGATATCCGCCCGTTTCGTGCGCGCGGCGATAAGGCAGCCGGCGACGATCAACAAGGCACCGGCAAGGGTGGTGAGCGTCAGTTGCTCGCCAAAGGCCAGCCAGCCGAAGATCGCGGCCCAGACAAAGGCGGTATATTCGACCGGGATCAGCCGCTGGGCCTCCGCACGCGCATAGGCCCAGGCGAGCGCGGCGAGAGAGGTGAAGGCCAGGATGGCAGCCAGCAGCACCAGCGGCACCGCCGCTCCGGTCGGCACGATCGCCCAGGCCGGCGCGCCGATCGCAAACACGCCCAGCATGACCAGATGCTGGAAGAAGGCGACCTCGATCGGCGAGGCAAGCTGGGCCTGCTGGCGCTGGAGGATCAGGTTCCAGGCGAACAGCATCGCCGAGAGCAGCACCGCGCCCGCCCCCATCAGCGCATCGCCATCATAGTCACCGCGCATCCGCCCCGACAGGATCACGCCCACCCCGACCAGGCCGAGCAGCGAGGCGCCGATCGCCTGCCGCCCGATCCGTTCCTTGAGCATTAAGGCCGCAAGATAGAGCGCGATCAGCGGTGCGATGAAGGAGAGGGCGATGGCTTCGGCCAGTGGCAGGCGCATGATCGCCCAGAAGAAGAAGCTGGCCATCAGCGCCACGACAACGCCACGCAGCAGATGCAGGCGCAGCACGGAGCGGTTTGGCCAGCGCTGGCGGGTGGCGAGCATCAGGACCAGCCCGAGCAGGCTGCCGGTGATCGCGCGCCAGAGCAGCGCGTTATAAAGGCCGATCGAGAGGCTGAGCCCCTTCATCGCCGCATCCATCACCGAAAAAAGCGCGACGCCAAGGCAGCAGATGAGGAAGGGCAGCAGCACGGATGGGCTGCGGGGAGAGGAAAGCGGAAGATCCATCGACGGGTGAAGGGATCAGTCGCGACCGGGGCCGACGATCCTGCCGATATGCAATTCGTCGATATGAAGCCGGGTGATCCGCGCCTTGCCGATGCGCAGTCGACCGATGGCCAGGGCGCCAACCGCTATTGCCCCCAATGCGATTGCGCCCAGGACCAATGTCCCAATAGCGGACGTGCCGACCGCCTGCGCACCCGTGGCGCTTGCGCCATGGGCGATGGCGGACCGGTCGGCGCTGTCCGTCATTCCGCCGCCTGGACCTGTCCCGCGTCGCTCGCCGCCGCCTCGATCTCGGCCGCCTTGGCCTCGACCAGCCTGACGATATGGTCGACCATGTCGGCATCCTGGATCGTGTGATCGGTAACGCCCGACAGATAGACCATATGCTTGCCATTGCCGCCGCCGGTCAGGCCGATATCGGTCTCGCGCGCTTCACCCGGACCGTTGACGACGCAGCCCAGCACCGAGAGCGAGAGCGGCGTGTTGATATGCTGCAGCCGTTCCTCCAGCGCCTGGACGGTGCGGATCACGTCGAAGCCCTGCCGCGCGCAGCTGGGGCAGGAGATGACCTTGACGCCGCGGGTGCGGATGCCGAGCGTCTTGAGCATCTCATAGCCGACCCGCACTTCCTCTTCCGGTTCGGCCGAAAGCGAAACGCGGATCGTGTCGCCAATGCCAGCCCAGAGCAGGTTACCGATGCCGATCGCGCTCTTGACCGTGCCGCCGATCAGGCCGCCGGCTTCGGTGATGCCCAGATGCAGCGGGCAATCGACCGCATCGGCCAGCTGCATATAGGCCGCGACCGCCAGGAACACGTCGCTCGCCTTCACGGCGACCTTATATTCGTGGAAATCCTGGTCCTGCAGCAGCTTGATATGGTCGAGCGCGCTTTCGACCAGCGCTTCCGGGCAAGGCTCGCCATATTTTTCGAGCAGGTCGCGTTCCAGGCTGCCGGCATTGACGCCGATGCGGATCGAGCAATTATTGGCCTTGGCAGCGGCCACCACTTCCTTCACCCGCGCGGCCGAACCGATATTGCCGGGATTGATGCGCAGGCAGGCAGCACCGGCATCGGCGGCTTCCAGCGCGCGCTTATAGTGGAAATGGATGTCGGCGACGATCGGCACGCGCGCGGCGCGGACGATCTGTTTGAGCGCCGCGGTCGATTCCTCGTCGGGGCAGGACACGCGGATGATGTCGACGCCGGCATCCTCGCAGCGACGGATCTGGTCGATCGTCGCCTTGACGTCATGGGTCAGCGTGTTGGTCATGGTCTGCACCGTGACCGGCGCACCGCCGCCCACGGGGACGTTGCCGACCATGATCTGCCGCGACTGCCGTCGGGCGATGTCGCGCCAGGGGCGCAGGCCGGGATTATGTTCGGACATGAAAAGGGGCTCCAGATCTCTGGAGCCCCCTATAAGCATTAACGCGGCGTTTTAGAAGCGCGCGGTCAGCGATGCGGCAACCTGGTCCGCATTGCCGCTGGTCTGTGCCAGGGTCGTGGCGGTGACGGTGGCCGGCGACGGGAAATAGCTGTCCGGGCGAATGATGTTCGCCTTTTCCACCCAGGTATGGGCGTAGGCAACGTTCAGCGCGAAGGCCGGCGAGATATTCCAGGTCGCGCCGCCCGTCAGCCACACGCGGTCGCCATCGGGCACGCGGGTGGTCAGATGCTGCGGATTGGTCGGCGAACGGTCGAACATGGTGCCGGCGCGCAGCGTGAAGGCGGGGCTGAAATCATATTCGCCGCCCAGGCTGACGCTGTAGCTGTCCTTGTAATCCAGTTCCTTGTTGGTGGTGCCGGTGGCCGAGGTGACCTCGATCCCCTTGAAGCTGGACCAGCCATACCATTTGCCGGTGATCATCGCGCGCAGGTTCGGCGTCAGCTTGTGCATGAAGGACACGGTGACGATATCGGGCAGGTCCAGCGGTGCCGAGGCATCGAACTCGCCATTGGCGGCGCTGAGCGGCGTCACCAGGCCGGAAATGGTCTGGGTGCCCTTGAGCTTGTGGTTGATGCCCGACCGATAGTGGACGCCGACATTGGTGGTGCCGTTGGTGTAGAACAGGCCGGCGTTCCAGCCGACGGTCCAGTCGTCGCCCTTCAGCTTGGTGAAGCCGTCGGTGGTGACCAGCGGCGACACCTGCGGCAGCGCGTTGGTCAGGTTCGCCTTCACATATTGCACGTCGACGCCACCGCCGATCGAGAAATTGTCGTTCAGCTTGAACGCGGCCGAAGGCTGGATGTTGTAGGTCTTGAGGTCGGTGTAGATCGAGTCATAGCGACCGAAGAAACCGTCATCATATTCCAGCTTCAGGCCGAAGGGCGCATTGACGCCGAGGCCCAGCCACAGCCGGTCGGTGACCTGCGCCGAGGCGTAGAAATTGGGGACCGGGATGACGCTTTCGAACGGCTGGCCGCCGTCATTGCCGGTCACCGGCACGCGGGCGGTCGAACCGGGGACCGAGCGATAGCTGCCACGGTTGGTCTGGTGGGCGGAAGCCATCAGGGCGTTGACGCCGGCCGAAACCTGGACGCCCGACAGCTGGGTCATGGCGGCAGGGTTGAAATAGATGGTCGAGGGATCGTCACCTGCAGCGGCGCCGCCAGCCATGGCGCGGCCGGTTTCCACCGGCGACTGTTCCTGAAGATAGAAGCCACCGGCCAGCGCCGGCATCGGTGCGACAATCGCGCCGGTCAGCAGGATGGTGGGAAGAATGCGACGGCGAAGGGACATGGCGTTTCCTCTGCTAAAAACTCATTTGGCCATTTGGTGCGGGCGCTTAAACGCCTCATGCGACTTATGGAACCATGCGCATAACAGCTATCCCGACGATTTCTACAGGCGCCAATGACGGATTTCCGCGATTTTTCGCTCAATTGCCCGGATTTCGGCCGGCTGGACGCTACGGCAAGTGCCGCCCTGTTGCGCCAACGTCACAGGTCAAAAAAAAAGCCGCCCCGAGGGACGGCTATGAAGTTTTAGGAGAGGATGCCTGAAAGGCGAGTTCCTTTTGCGGCCAGGCGGCGTTCGTCGCAAATGCGAAACATGATGGCGCGATTGCGTTTCATGCAACCGGTGTCATAAATCCATGTTTCCCTAAGGGAAATTCCGCATGAAATAATGATAGCGATATCAATTTTGCGCGCTGCGACAGGCTATTTCGCCGCTTGCAATCGCTGATCGACGCCCGAATCACGCAAATGGGATTCGATTTCGGCCAGCAGACGCGCCAATCCTGCGGCATCCGACGCCTCTGCCCGCGCGGTCAGTGCATTCTGGGTGTTGGACGCGCGCAGCAGCCACCAGCCATCGATGGTGCGGACGCGGGCGCCATCGATCGATTCCACGATTGCGCCGGATGCAACCAAGCGGTCGCGCAGGTCTTCGATGATCGCGAACTTGCGGTCTTCCGGCACGGCGATGCGGATTTCCGGCGTGTTGACCATTTCGGCCATGTCACCGCGCAGGTCGGTGACGGTGCGGCGCAACCGGGCCGCGGCGCGGATCAGGCGAACGGCGGCATAGAGTCCGTCGTCAAAACCGTAAAAATCATCGGCAAACATGATGTGGCCGGTCATCTCGCCACCCAACGGACTGCCAATCTGCTTCATTTTGGACTTGATATGGCTGTGCCCGGTCTTCCACAGCACCGGCTCACCGCCCAGCCGCGCAATCTCGTCGAACAGGGCCTGGCTGGCCTTCACATCCGCGACGATCGGGGCGCCGGGACGATCCTTCAGCACGACCTGCGCGAACAGGCCTAGCAGCTGGTCGCCCCAGATGATCCGGCCCAGGCCATCGACCACGCCGATCCGGTCACCATCGCCATCGAAAGCCACGCCGAAATCGAGCTTCCTGGAGAGGGCAAGGGAACGAAGATCGGCCAGATTCGCTTCTTCGGTAGGATCAGGATGATGGTTGGGAAAATTGCCGTCTACATCGGTGAAGAGCAGATGATGCTCACCCGGCAGGAGTTGCACCAGCTTCTCCACGACCGGTCCTGCGGCGCCATTTCCCGCGTCCCAGCCGATCCGCCAGGCGGCGCCGTCAAAATCGCGCACCAGACGTTCGACATAGGCCGGCATGATATCGACATCGCGCACCCGGCCTTCGCCCGCCAGCCAGTCGCCGGCCGCCGCCATCGCGCCGAGCTGCTGGATCGCCTCGCCATGAAAGGGCGCATGATCCAGGACCAGCTTGAAACCATTCTGATCTGCGGGATTATGGCTGCCTGTCACCTGGATGGCGCCCGCCACGTCCAGTTCGGCCTCGGCATAATAGAGCATGGGCGTGGGACCGAGGCCAACGCGCAGCACATCGACGCCGCTGTCGGTGAGGCCGCGGACCAGGGCGCCCTCCAGCATGGGCGAACTCAGCCGCCCGTCATAGCCGACCGCGACCGCTGATCCGCCGACGCGCCGCACCCAGGTCGCGAAGCTGCGTCCCAGCGCATAGCCGTCCGCTTCCCCGAGCATCGGGCCAACAACGCCGCGCATATCATATTCGCGCAGCAGGGTCGGATAGAAGCGATGGGCCATATAGTCCTTTCTGGGGCAATCAGCCGGCGGACGGACGATCCCGCTCGGCAAGGTCAGCCAGCAACAGGTCGCGCGCGGCATTGATCTGGGCAGCCAGCGCTTCGGTTCCACCCTTGTCGGGATGGACCGAAGCGATCAGGCGGCGATGTGCGGCACGGATGTCGGTTGCGCGGGCATCCGCCGACAGGCCGAGCAGGGCGCGGGCGCCCTCCACGTCGGCCCTGTCAGTCTGCACCGGCGGCGCAGCCTTGCGCCTGGCGCGGTTAGCGCCCTTCTTCGCCTTGCCCTGCGACGCGAAAAAGAGAGCCGCGCCCAGCAGGATTGGCGCACCGAGCGCCGGCTTGCCCTTGGCCGCCAGCACCGCGCCGACCAGCGCCGCCCCCAATGCCATGCCATCCTTGGTCGACATGCGCTGCAATCTCCCGGTCCAGATGAGCCAGCCCGCCAGGCCGATCAGCACCAGCGCGATCAGCCCCATCAGGCGGCGCCGAGCATGTCCACGGACGCGGCATGATCGCCGGTCGGCAAGGCCAATCCGGCCACCATCTCGCGCAGTTCCTGGCGTGCGGCGATGTGACTGATACCCAGATCGCCGAGATGTCCCTTGTCGAGCAGGGTCAGGCCCGAGGGGAAGAGTTCGCGGAAGATGACGCGTTCCGACAGTCCGGGAATGACGCGGAAGCCGACCCGGCGCGACAATTCCATCAGCGCATCGCCGACGCGCTTCTTGTTGCGGGCGTCATGATGCTGGACGCGATTGCGCAGCACCACCCAGTCGATCGACACGCCATCGGCCTTGGCCCGCGACTTGCGCGCTTCGAAGATGAGTTCGGAATAGAAGGACAGGCGACGCACCCGGAAGGTTTCGGCATCGACCTGGCCGATCAGGTCGAAATCGACGAAGCTGTCGTTCATCGGCGTGACCAGCGTGTTGGCGCGGGCCGCCATGTGCCGGGCGAAATCATCGTCGCGGCCGGGCGTGTCGACGATCAGGAAATCCTTGCCCTCCGCAACCGCCGCCGCCTGTTCGTCGAGCGCGGCGACATTGTCGCCCTGAAACACCGCAAAGTCGGGCGCCGACAGATCGATGCCGCGACGACGCGCGGTTTCGGCGCGGTTTTCCATATAGCGGGTGACGGTGCGCTGGCGCGGGTCGAGATCGATCAGGCCAACGCGGTGGCCGAGCGCGGTCAGCGCGATCGCCGTGTGGACGGCGGTCGTCGACTTGCCGGTTCCGCCCTTTTCATTGGCGAAGACGATGAGGTGCGTTTGCGCGTTCGCCATCGGACCTTGATAACCCCGTGTTTGTCGCTCTAGATTCTTGACGGTCCCGTGGCGCGAAGCCTAGCAGGACGCCCCTGTGTCCCTGCCCTTATCGGAGCCCCTCGTCCCGTGCAAATTCTCCGTGACCTTCCCGCCCTGCGTGCTGCCGTTGCCGCGCTGAAGTCCGACGGAAAGAGGCTGGCGCTGGTGCCCACCATGGGGGCGCTGCATGACGGGCATATGGCGCTGGTCGAGGAAGCGCGCCGCCATGGCCGGCACGTCGTGGTGTCGATCTTCGTCAATCCGCGCCAGTTCGGCCCGAACGAGGATCTGGACGCCTATCCCCGGCGCGAGGCGAAGGATGCGCAGCTGTTGCAGGCCGCCGGCGTCGATATCCTGTGGGCGCCGAGCGTCGAGGTCATGTATCCGGCCGGCTATGCCACCAATATCCGGGTGTCGGGGGTAAGCGAAGGGCTGGATGGCGCGGCGCGGCCGGGCCATTTCGATGGTGTCGCCACCGTCGTCACCAAGCTGTTCAACCAGGTCGCGCCCGATGTCGCGATCTTTGGCGAGAAGGATTATCAGCAGCTCGCCGTGATCCGCCGGATGGTTGCCGACACCAATCTGGACATCGAGATCATCGGCATGCCGACCCAGCGGGCCGAGGATGGCCTGGCGCTGTCGTCACGCAACGCCTATCTCAGCGAACAGGAGCGCAAGGATGCGCTGGCGCTGCCGCGCGCTCTGGGTGAGGCGAAGCGGCAGATCGAGAAGGGCGAACCGGTCGAGGCGGCACTGGCCAGGGCAATCGCCACGCTGGCGACCCATGGTTTCGACCCGATCGACTATGTGACCCTGTGCGACGCAGACAGCCTGGAGCCGATCGCGACGCTCGACCGTCCGGCACGGCTGCTGGGCGCTGCGAAGCTGGGCAAGACCCGGCTGATAGACAATATCGCGGTCGATCTGGTCTAAAGGCCCGGCCTTACCTCAGCTCAGACGCTTGAGCAGGACACAGCCGAGGACGAACAGGCCGACCACCGCCCAGCCCTCCCAGGTGCGGGGACCATAGCCCCAGCCGATACGCTTGGGGCCGAACCAGATGCGCGGGTCATTCATGGGCGCCTCCGCTTAACTTCGCACATTTCCCGCACATTTTGACATTATGTTGCGCGGGGGCGATCCTATTCGCTTGTCACCCGATCGGCGACACCCCAGCTATAGCATGGTCATGGCCGCGTAGGACAGCAGCCCGAGGGACCGGGGCAAAGGCCCCGATCCCCCCTGTCGATCAGAGCGCGCCAGCGGCCGGAGCGGCGCCGGCTTCTACCGCAGCCGGGGTCGCGGCGATCGGCGCGGGCGTCGCCGCCACGCTGTCGACCGAGAAGGCCAGATCCTCGTCGAGGAAAGCGGGGATGATCGAGCCCGACGGGATGTTGGCGCTGGTGCCGGTGGTGAAGAAGCCGGCCACCGGGATCAGCGCGATCGCACCGACGACGCCGGCAGTGCCGGTCACGCCCTTGTCATTGAAGGTGCCGGTCAAGCGCACCTGCCGGCCCCCCAGCCGGACGTAGAGCACGCGGCCCTCGATGAAGCCGGACTTGCCCCACATGCCCTTGTTCCGGACGCTGGTGATTTCCGCGATGCCGGGCGTGCCGGCAGGGATCACCACATTATTGCCGACCATCACGGCTTCGGCGGTCTCGATATTGACGCGATCGCCGACCTTCACCGCCTTCTTCTTGGTGGTGAGTTCGACCAGCGTGCGAACGGGCACCTTGGCACCGGCACGCAGGACATTGCCATCGACGGCAGGCGCGATGGTGACGGCAGGCTGCTGCGCAGCCGCCATCGGCGCGGCCAACGCGGCCGCGCAGAAAAACAGACGAATCATGATACCCCCACAGAAAGTCCGCAGGATGCGGACCGGCGGAGGCAAAGCATAGTCCGAAGACTTGCGCCAGAGGCCAAGTAAAGTGCCCGATCTTTTCGGACGCTTTACGCTACGACCATCAGAAGGGGCGGACGATCACCATGATGACGATCACCGCCGCGGCGATGCCGGGCACTTCGTTCAGCATGCGCAACTGCTTGTCGGCAAGGCTGCGCTGACCGCGTGCGAGCTTCTTCGCATAGCTGGCGATCCAGCCATGATAGCCCGACAGCGCGAGGACGAAGAGCAGCTTCAGGTGGAACCAGCCGAAATGCCAGGCGCCGATTTCCACCATCAGCATCAGGCCGAAGACCCAGGTAAGGATCAGCGACGGGTTGAGGATGATCTTGAGCAGGCGCGTCTCACGCTCGATCCAGCGCTGGTCCTCCGCCGAGCCCGGCACGGTTTCCTGATGATAGACGAAGAAACGCGGCATCATGAACAGCCCCGCCATCAGGAAGATGACGAAGATGACATGGGCGGCCTTCACCCACAGATAGGCGGCGCCGAGATAGGGCATCAGCGTGTCTCCGTTCCGCGCACATAGGCAATCAGCGCCTCGACATGGGCGATCGGCGTATCGGGCAATATGCCATGGCCCAGGTTGAAGATATGGGGCCGGCCGGCAAAGGCGGCGCGCAAGTTATCCACAGCCTGTTCCACCGCCTGACCGCCGGCAATCAGCGCCAGCGGATCGAGATTGCCCTGCACCGGAAGGCCGGCGGGCAGCGCCTGGTTGGCCCAATGCGGGTCGACGGTTTCATCCACACCCACCGCATCGACGCCGGTGCCGATCGCATAGGCCGGCAGTTTCGCGCCGGCCCCCTTGGGAAAGCCGATCACCGGAATGTCGGGATGGAGCGCCTTCAATTTGCGGACGATCGCGGCATTGGGCTCTATCACCCAGCGTTCGAACTGGAGCGGGGCGAGGCTGCCGGCCCAGCTGTCGAACAATTGCACCGCTTCCACGCCCGCCTTAATCTGGCCGGAGAGATAGATGACGGTTGCGTCGACGATGGCGTCGATCAGCGCGGCGAAGCGATCGGGCTGTTGATAAGCCATGCGACGCGCGGCGCCCTGGTCCTTGCTGCCCTGTCCCGCGACCATATAGGTGGCGATCGTCCAGGGACTGCCTGCAAAGCCCAGGAAGGTCACCGACGGGTCCAGCGCAGCCTTCACCTGCCGCACCGTTTCATACACAGCCTCATAGCGGCTGAAATCGGGTGTCAGCGCCGACAGGTCGGTCTCCGCCAGGATCGGGGCGAGACGCGGGCCTTCGCCGGCCTCGAACCAGAGATCCTGTCCCATCGCATAGGGGACGATCAATATGTCGGAAAAGAGGATGGCGCCGTCGAAGCCGAAGCGGCGCAGCGGCTGGAGCGTGACCTCTGCCGCGGCGGCGCTGTCATAGACCAGTTCGAGGAAGCCGCCCTTGTCGGCCCGGAGTGCGCGATATTCCGGCAGATAGCGGCCGGCCTGGCGCATGAGCCACATCGGCGGGACGGGCGGCACCGCGCCGCGCAATACGGAAAGGAGCGGCTTGGCGCTGACTGCGCCGGCGTGAGCGTCGGGACCCGTCATGAACTCTCTACTTTATAAAGATATTTAAAAAGGAATGTTGAGGTTGTTGGGCTGTTGGTTCGGGGGTTTATGCGCTGTCCCCGCTTTTGCCAACAGCTTGACTCCTGGAGTCACGCGATTCCGCGGCGAGTCATCTGAATCATCCCCATTACCCACAGGCTGTGGATAAGATTCCGGCCCTGTTGAGAGGCTGTGGATAAGATTCCGCTTTCTGGGGACGAAATGGGGCTGCAAAGTTATCCACAACTCTATCCCTTGCTTTATCCACAGGGGACTCACAGAGATATGCCTGTGTCACGTATCCATCTTCACCTGCTTTCGGACTCCACCGGCGAGACGCTGGAGAATATCGCCAAGGCGGCGATCGGCCTGTTCGAAAATGTCGAGGCGATCCGCCATTTCTGGCCGATGGTCCGATCCGAAGTGCATCTCGACCGGATCATGGAGGAGATTTCCGCCCATCCCGGCCTGGTGCTGTTCACACTTACCAACCATGTGCTGCGGCGGCGGCTGGAAACGCGCTGCCGCGCGCTCGGCCTGCCCCATGTCGCTGCGCTCGACAGCGTGGCCGATGCCCTGTCCAACATATTGGGGCAGGAAACCCGGACCCGGCCGGGCCGCAAGCATATCCTCGACGAAGCCTATTTCGCGCGGATTGAGGCTATCCAGTTCACCATCGCCCATGATGATGGCGTGGGGCATGAGAATTGGGAGGAGGCCGATATCGTCCTTGCGGGCGTGTCGCGCGCGTCGAAGACGCCGACCTCCATCTATCTTGCCAATCGCGGCTACAAGACCGCCAATATCCCGCTGGTGCCGGAATCGCCGCCGCCGCGCAGCCTCTATGGCCTGAAGCATCCGATGGTGGTGGGCCTGACCATCAGTCCCGAGCGGTTGATCCAGATACGGCGCAACCGGCTGCTGTCGCTCAACCAGGCGCCCGAGACCGCCTATGTGGATAGCGACAAGGTGCAGGAGGAACTGGCCTTTGCCCGGCGCATGTTCGCCGACAATGGCTGGCCGGTGATCGACATGACCCGCCGGTCGATCGAGGAAGCGGCCGCCGCCATCATCAACCTGTTCAACGACCGCGAACTGGCGGAAGGAAATGAAGCATGATCGTCCTAGCCTCGCAGAGCGTCAGCCGGCGCGCCATGCTGAGCGCGGCCGGTGTGCCGTTCGAGGCGCTGTCGCCGGGTGTGGATGAAGAGGCCGCCAAGGAAGCATTGCGCGCCGATGGCCATGATGGCCGCGCGCTGGCCGATGCGCTGGCGGAGCTGAAGGCGCTCAAGGTGTCGCGCCGCGTGCCGGGGGCGCTGGTGCTGGGCTGCGACCAGACCCTGACTCTCGACGACGGGACGATGATCGACAAGGCAGTGGACAGGGCGGATGCCGCGCGCATCCTGCGCCTGCTGTCGGGCCGGGTCCATCATCTCCACAGCGCGGCGGTGATCGTGCTCAACAATGAACCGATCTGGCGCCATGTCGAACGGGTAAGGATGACGGTGCGGCCCCTGTCGGACGGATTCATCGACTCCTATCTGGAGGGCGACTGGGACGAATGCCAATGGTGCGTCGGTTGCTACCGGATAGAGGGGCCGGGCGCGCAACTGTTCGCCAGGGTGGAAGGCAGCCAGTTCGGCATCCAGGGCCTGCCGCTGCTGCCGCTTCTTGACTTCCTGCGCATAAGGGGCGTTCTGGCGTCATGACCGACAAGCTCCCCTATGCCGAGGTGATCGGCGATCCGATCGACCACAGCAAATCGCCACTTATCCACAATTTCTGGCTGCAGGCGCTGGATATCGAGGCGGAGTATAAGAAGACTCATGTGACGGCCGAGGGGCTGTCCGCCTATTTCCTGCAGCGCCGGGCCGATCCCGACTGGCTTGGCTGCAATGTCACCATTCCCCACAAGATCGCGGTGATGGACTATACCGATGATCCGGGTGGGGTGCGCGACCGGATCGGTGCGATGAACACCATCGCCAGCGAGACCGCCGGGCCGCTGATCGGCACCAACACCGATGCCGGCGGATTCCTGCAGCCGCTTCTGCGCGACAAGTGGAAGGGGCGCCATGCGGTGCTGATCGGCGCGGGCGGCGCGGCGCGGGCGATCCTGTTCGCGCTCACCAGCCTGGGCGTGCCGGAGATCACGATCATGGCGCGCGATCCGGCCAAGGGACAGGCACTGCTCGATCGGGCCGGGGTGAAGGGCAAGGTGATCGGCATGACCGATGCGCTGCCGGCCGCCGACCTGCTGGTCAACAGCACGTCGCTGGGCATGGTCGGCCAGCCGGCGCTGGATCTGGACCTGTCGCCGTTGCCGGCGAGCGCGACCGTCTATGACATCGTCTATGCGCCGCTGGAGACGGGCTTGCTGAAGGCGGCGCGCAACCGGGGCCTCAAGACTCTCGACGGGCTGGAAATGCTGATCGGCCAGGCGGCGCTGGCATTCGACATCTTTTTCGATGCGGAGGCACCGCGCGAGCTGGACGCGGAACTGCGCGCGCTGCTGCTGGCGGCGGACTGAACGGCGACGGGGTGAAGATCTACGGCCTCACCGGCTCGATCGGCATGGGCAAGTCGGCGGTTGCGGCGATGTTTCGTCGTGAAGGCGTGCCGGTGTTCGATGCCGATGCCGAGGTGCATCGGCTGCAGGGGCCGGGCGGCCGGCTGATCCCGGCGATCGAGGCGCGCTTTCCCGGCACCACCGGGCCGCAGGGCGTCGACCGGGCCAAGCTGGGCGCGGCGGTGTTCGGCCATCCCGCCGAATTGAAGGCACTGGAGGCGATCGTCCATCCCGCCGTGGGCGAGTCGCGTCGACGATTCCTCAAACGCCATCGGTCGCGCCAATTCGTGATTCTGGACGTGCCCTTGCTGTTCGAGACAGGTGGCTACCGGCGCATGGCGGGGATCATCGTCGTCAGTGCGCCCGCCTGGAAACAGCGGCGGCGGGTGCTGGCCCGGCCGGGCATGACGGTGGCAAAATTTCGTAGAATCCTGCACTTGCAGCTGCCCGATGCTGAAAAGCGGCTAAGGGCAGACTATATCATCAACACGGGTACGACATTTGCCGCAACCCGGGCACAGGTCAGGCGTCTGGTCGCTTGCCTTGGCGCCCGGACAGGCAGATAAGTAGAGTCATAGAGAGTCGGTTCAAAAGGGCGATGCGCGAGATCATTTTCGACACCGAAACGACGGGATTTGATCCGGCATCCGGCGATCGGCTGGTCGAAATCGGGTGCATAGAGCTTATCAATCGCGTGCCGACCGGCCGCACCTTCCATGCCTATTATAATCCACAGCGCGACATGCCCTCGGCCGCCGAGGCGGTGCATGGCCTGTCGAGCCAGTTCCTGTCGGACAAGCCGCTGTTCCGCGAGGGCGTGGCCGAGCTGATGGATTTCCTGGAGGACAGCCCGCTGGTCGCGCATAATGCGCGCTTCGACTTCGGATTCCTCAATCACGAATTGAAGCTGTGCGCGCGCGACGCCGTGTCGATGGACCGGATGATCGACACGGTCGCGATCGCCCGCACCCTGCATCCCGGCGCCAAGCACAGCCTGGACGCGCTCTGCACCCGGTACGGCATCGACCGCAGCCATCGCGTCAAGCATGGCGCGCTGCTCGACGCCGAACTGCTGGCGCAGCTCTATGTCGAATTGACCGGCGGCCGTCAGATCGGCCTGGGTCTTGCACAGGAGGAAGAGAAAGAGATCGTCAGGGTGGAACTGACGGAAACCGCCGTTGTTCGCCCTGTTCGTCCCGCGCGCGTCTTCACGGCGAGCGCGGAGGAGCTGGAGAGGCATGCCGCTTTCGTCGCGAAGCTGGATAAGCCGCTCTGGCTCGAGGAGGCGCCGCCGGCCTGAACCTGCCGGCGTTTGCCACGTGCCAACCGGGCCGCTGATCCGGCGTCCCGGCAAGAATAAGGAGAAGGCATATGGATATCCGTGTTTCCGGGCATCAGGTCGAGACGGGCGAGGCGCTCAAGCAGCACGTCAGCGACCGGCTGGAAGCGATAGCCGAGAAATATTTCTCCCGCACGATTTCCGCCCAGGTGACCTTCCGACCGGCCCCGCATGGCGCCTTTCATTGTGATATCGTCTGCCATGTGATGACCGGCTTGATTCTGAAGGGCGCCGGCGAGGCGCAGGAGGCGCATCCCGCCTTCGACCAGGCGTCGGACCGGATCGAGAAGCAGCTGCGCCGCTATATGCGCCGCCTGAAGGACCGCAGCATCCAGGCCGCCGCTGCCGAGGCGCAGCGCGCCAATGGCTACAGCGTCGATGATATCGACGGCGCGGGCTATACCATCTTCGCCGGTGCCGCCGACGAGGAGGCCGAAGCGGCCGATGCGCCCCTGATCGTCGCCGAAACACGGGTCGACATTCCCGAGGCCAGCGTGTCCGATGCGGTGATGATGCTGGACCTGCGCAACACCAATGCGCTGCTGTTCCTCAATGCCGGCACGTCGGCCTATAATATGGTCTATCGCCGTCAGGACGGCACGATCGGCTGGGTCGAGCCGCGCGGCTGACCCCCTGCCAAGCCGGGCCGCCTGTTGACCTCCGGGTGCAGGCGGCCTATGGGGCCGGGCTTTAGTTTCTCCGAGCAACGCGCATTTTTTTCGACAGGCTGGGCGCGCCTCGGCTGCCCCCGGAAGTAAAATGGTGCATTTCAACGATATTGTCTCGCCGGACGCGCTGGCCACCGAGGTGACTGTGAACGGCAAGAAGATGCTGTTCCAGAAGATCGCGGCTCTGGCGGCGCAATCCTATGGCGTGGATGCCGAAGCGGCCGCCGACGCGCTGCTGGAGCGCGAGCGTCTGGGCTCCACCGGCTTCGGTGGCGGCGTTGCCATTCCCCATGCCAAGCTGCCGGGCCTCGACCGCATGTGCGGCGTGGTCGTGCTGCTCGATCCGCCGGCGCCGTTCGACGCGGTCGATGATGCGCCGGTCGATGTCGTGTTCGCGCTGCTGTCGCCGCAGGACAGCGGCGCCGAGCATTTGAAGACGCTGGCGCGTGTATCCCGCTATCTGCGCGACGAGGCGCAGGTGACGCGCCTGCGCGGTGCCAAGTCGGCCGAGGCGCTGCATGCGCTGCTGGCCGGTGGTGAGGCGCGTGACGCCGCCTGAGGCCGCCGCGCTCGCCAGTGGCGAGGCGGCGCATTTTCGCGCGCTGGAGCATCTCTACAACAGCGCGCCGATCAACGACCTGTTCCTGTCGACCCTGCGCGTGCCGGAACCCGGCCGGTCGGTGATCGATTTCGAGGTCGACGAGCGGCATTTCCATGCCGCCGGCGCGGTGCATGGCACCGTCTATTTCAAGATGCTGGACGATGCGGCCTTCTATGCCGCCAACAGCCTGGTCAGCGACCGCTTCCTGCTGACCACCGCTTTCAACCTGCTCTTCACCCGGCCGATCGGCCCCGGAAAGCTGCGCGCCGAGGGGCGCTGGATCAGCGGCAAGCGCCGCGTCTATGTCGCCGAGGCGAGCATTCTCGATTCGGACGGGGAAGAGGTGGGCCGGGGCACCGGCACCTTCATGCGGTCGCAGATTCCGCTGTCATCGCTGCCGGGATATCATGGCTGAGGACAGTTCGGCCGCGCGGCTGACCAGCGCGATGCTGGTCGGCGCGCTGGTGAAGCGGGTGAATGCCGCCGGCGGCTTTGCCATGATCCTGGCCAAGGGCGACGAGATGAGCGGCGTCATCCTGGTCCAGGTGATGGACAAGGGGCGGGAATCCGCAATTTTCGAGCGGGTATCGAACTTTCGCGGCGGCCATGCATTGATGCGCTGTGGACCCCCTGCGGAAGAGGGGCCGGATGCGTTTGCCGCCTATGCCGAACGTCGGCGCAGATCGGACCCCGACCTGTGGCTGGTGGAGCTTGATATCGCGGATGCGGAACGGTTCGCCGCTGAAACGATCTGCTGATCGTTGACTCCTTGCACGCGCGCGGGCAATGGCGGCCGACGCTGAACGCGCAGGTTGCCTGCATTCGTCCATGGGGGGCGGGCCGGTAAACACGCAGACGGGGGGCGGCCGAACGTCACAGAATATCGGTTACAATCGACGTTTCTGGCCAATAACCGCACGATTTTGAGCCATAATGAGTTTTCGTCTGAAGGCCGCGATCATCGCGGCATTTACGCTGTCGGCCGCTGCGGCTGTTACGGCGTCGGACATGTCGAGCGCCAGCGAGGCCTCCCTGTCCACGGTTTCTCTTCCGGAAACCGCCGCGCTGACTAGCGCATCCACGGCCGGCACCAAGCCCGCCGTCGTTTTCGCTGCGCCGCAGGAAGTCGCGCAGTCGCTGGATTCCGGCACCAAAGCTGGCAGCAATTTTTCGACCGATATCGAGCCCAAGGCCGAGACCCTGGCAGCCCTGGTTGATGCGCAAGGCGCTCCCGAGGATGTCGAAGGCGACATGAAGTGCCTGGCCGGTGCGGTCTATTTCGAATCCAAGGGTGAAACGCTGGAGGGCCAGCTGGCCGTTGCCCGCGTCATCATCAACCGCGCCAAGTCGGGTCGCTTCGCCAGCAGCCTGTGCGGTGTCATCTATCAGCCGAGCCAGTTCAGCTTCGTGCGTGGTCACGGCATGCCGCCGATCAACATTGCCAGCGATTCCTGGCGCGAAGCTGTTGCGATCGCGCAGATCGCCCTGGACGACAGCTGGGACAGCCAGGCCGAAGGCGCGCTGTTCTTCCATGCCCGCCGCGTGTCGCCGGGCTGGGGCAAGACCAAGCTGGCGTCGATCGACAACCACGTCTTCTATCGCTGATCCGCGCTCACCGCGCGACAGTGACGCCCTTTTGAAGGCCGATTCGGACCCCATGTCCGAATCGGCCTTTTCTTTTGTTCCCTTCCTGTTCTAGTCTGGTACCATGACCATCCAAGACGCCGCCCAAGACGCCGATCGCTGTTCACCGCTGACCGACGGGACCGCGCTGGCCGTTGCGCGCGGCACGCTGCGCCTGTTCCACCGTCATGACATGAACGGCATATTGGAAGTGCCGCTGCCCAATGGCCGGCGGGCCGACATCATGGCGATCGACAGCGCCGGGCGCCTGACCATCGTCGAGATCAAGTGCAGCCGGGCGGACTTGCTGGGCGACATGAAATGGCCGGATTATTTCGACTATTGCGACCGCTATTTCTGGGCGGTGCCATCGGGCTTCGACACCAGCCTGTTCGAGAGCGAGGCGCTGTGGCCGGCCCGCACCGGCCTGATCGTCGCCGACCAATATGATGCCGAACTGGTGCGGGCCGCGCCGTTCGAGCCGCTGGCCGCCGCCCGGCGCAAGGCAGAGACGCTGCGCTTCGCCCGCCGCGCCGCCCGCCGCCTGTCGGCGCTGGCCGACCCGGATTATGCGGCGGAATTGGGCTGGTAAGGGTTAAAGAAAAGGGCGGCCAGGCCGCCCTTTTTCATATCAAAAGACCGGGCCCTGGACCGGGCCCTTGGGCGCGGCGGCGTTGGTCTTGGCGGAATCGAGCGCTTCGACCAGGCCCGGCGTGCGGCTGTCGCGCTCAGCATAGTCGCGGGCGGACATGCCGGCGATGGTGTCGCGCTTGTCCGCATTGGCGCCCTGCGCCACCAGCAGGCGGACCAGGCCGATGTCGCGCAGCTGCACCGCGCGGATCAAGGCGGTCTCGCCGCTGCCATTGGTCTTGTCGACCTGGGCGCCGCGGGTGAGCAGCAGGCGCACGCCTTCCTCGTACCGGTTCTGCACGGCGAGCAGCAGCGGCGTGGTGCCATTATTGTCGGCAAGGTTCGGATTGGCGCCCTTCGACAGCATGAAGTTGAGCCATGTCGTGTCGCGGCGGCCGATGACGATGTGCAGCGCGGTTTCGCCGGTGGTGACGTCACGGCTGTTGATGACGGTCGAACCCGGCTTCTGCAGCAGTTCGGTCGCCTTGTCCCCATCGGCGTCCTTCACCGCCTTGAGGAAGTTGTAATTGTTGGAAAACTGGGCCTGGGCCGCAACCGGGGCCATCAGTGCCAGGGTGATGGCGGCAGGCCGCGCCAGAAACAGCCAGGTAGAAAGTCCGCTCTTCATCCCAATCTTCATCGTCGCGCGCCCCGTTCGATTTGCAAATCGGCCCATAGCAAGGCATGGCAGGCGACACCATGAACAAAGCGCTGATCTCGCTCGCCCTGCCGCTTCTGGCCTTGCTGACGGCTTGCAATATGGGGGCTGGCGGCAACGCATCAAGCGGCGAGAGCGAGCAGGGCAATCTGGTCGGCGCGCGCATCGGCGCGCCCTTCACCCTTACCGACCAGGACGGCAAGACCGTTCATTGGGACGATTATAAGGGCCAGTATCGGATCGTCTATTTCGGCTACACCTATTGCCCGGATGTCTGCCCGGTCGATCTGCAGCGGATCATGCAGGCGTTCAGCGCCTTTGAAAAGGCCGCGCCCGCCCGCGCCGCGAAGGTGCAGCCGATCTTCATCAGCGTCGATCCCAAGCGGGACACGCCGGCGGTGCTGAAGCCCTATGTCGCGGCCTTCCACCCGCGCCTCGTCGGCCTGACCGGCACGCCGGAGCAGATCGCGAAGGTGGCCAAGGACTTCGTCGTCCTCTACAATGCGGAAAAGCCGGAAGGGGCGAGCGACTATCTGGTCAGCCACAGCCGCACGCCCTATCTGTTCGGGCCGGACGGCAAGCCGATCGCGCTGGTGCCGGTGGATGATCCGGGCACGCCGGATGTGGACGAGGGCGCACCCGATATCGTGCGCGCCTTTCTCGAAAAATGGGTCAAGTGACATTTGGACTTCTGGGACAAGCCCCTCGACAAGCTGAACCGCGCCGAATGGGAAGCGCTGTGCGACGGTTGCGGCAAATGCTGCCTGCACAAGGCGGAAGATGAGGACACGGGCCGCATCTATCCGACCAATGTCGCCTGCCGCCTGCTCGACCGGCATAGCGGCCAGTGCACCAACTATCCCGATCGGCGGCGGTTCGTGCCCGATTGCGTGCGACTGACCCCGGCCAAGGTGAAGCAGATCAGCTGGCTGCCGCGCACCTGCGCCTATCGGCTGCGCGAGGCCGGCCTGCCGCTACCCGACTGGCATTATCTGGTCTGCGGCGATCGCGAGGCGGTGCATCGGGCCAAGGAATCCGTGCGCGGCTGGACCGTGGCGGAGGCCGATGCGGGCGATTGGGAACATCATCTTGTCGACCGAGAGCTCTGAGGCAGAAATCCTGATCGATGGCGTCGCCATGCCGGTGCGGGTGCGCCGGTCCGCGCGAGCGCGCGCCTACAAGCTGACGATCGACGGGCTGCGCGGCGAATTGCGGCTGTCGCTGCCGGCGCGGGCGAACCTCAAGCGCGCGCTGGGTTGGGCGCAGGGGCATGAGGATTGGGTCCGGGCGCAGATGGCGGTGACGCCGGCGGTGACGCTGCTGGGCGATGGCGCGACCTTTCCGCTGGAGGGGCGCGAGGTGCGCATCTGCTGGATCGCGGGGGCGACCCGCACGATCCGGCTGGAGGACGACCGGCTGATCCTGGGCGGGGCGGCGGAATCGGTCGGTGCGCGGGTGCTGCGCTGGCTGAGGACGCGGGCGAAGGCCGTGCTGGAGGCGGAGACGCTGGCGATGGCGCAGGACCATGGCCTGATCGTCGCGTCGGTCGGCACCGGCGACACGCGCAGCCGCTGGGGCAGTTGCACATCGACCGGGGCGATCCGCTATAGCTGGCGGCTGATCCTGGCGCCGGCCTGGGTGCGGCGATCGACCGTGGCGCATGAACTGGCGCATCTGCTGCACATGGACCATAGCCCGGCCTTCCACGCCGCCCATGCGCGCATCTATGGCGAGGATCCGCGCCCGGCGCGCGCCTGGCTGAAGGCGCATGGGGCGGGCCTGCACCGCTATCAGGCCTGAACCGATGGCGCGCCGGAAACGCTATCTGACCGCGACCATGCCCGACGGCTATGTGAAGAAGATCGGGCCGACCGCCGACCCCTTCACCCATTATTGGCGGATCGTCGCCATACTGGAAAATGGCAAGACCGAGGTGTTCTGGGGCCACACCCGCTCGCTGGCCGAGGCGAAGAAGAAGCGCGCGGCGGCGCCCGATGGCGCGCGGATGCGGGGCTGGACATCCTATCAGTTCGAGATGGTCGAATTGGTGGAGAGTGACAGCTAGCCCCGATGCGGCCAGGCGCCGTCGGCATCGCCGCCGGGGCAGTCATGGTCGGCATCGCGCGGATAGGGCAGGCCGCAGGCGCTGCAGGTGGCATAATGGCCTTGCTTGAGGCCATGGCCGACCGCGACCCGCTCATCGAAGACATAGCAGTCGCCCTGCCAGCGGCTTTGCGCCTGTGGCATTTCCTCCAGATAGCGCAGGATGCCGCCCTTGAGGTGATAGACTTCGTCAAAGCCGCGCGCCTTGACCAGCGCGGTCGATTTTTCGCAGCGGATGCCGCCGGTGCAGAACATCGCGATCTTGGGGCTGCGGCCTTCGTCGCGCAGCTTGGCGGCGAAATCGTCGAACCAGGCCGGAAATTCGCGGAAGGAGCGGGTGGCCGGGTCGATCGCATTCTCGAACGTGCCGACCGCCACCTCATAGGCGTTGCGCGTGTCGATGATGACGGTGTCGGGATCGGCGATCAGCGCGTTCCAGTCCGCGGGATCGAGATGCACGCCGGCTTGATGGGCGGGGTCCAGGTCGCCCGCGCCCAGCGTCACGATCTCCGCCTTCACCTTCACCTTCATCTTGCCGAAGGGGGCGCTGTCCGCGGTCGCATATTTCACATCGACATCGGCGCAGCCGGGCAGGGCGCGGATATGGGCGACCAGCCGCTCGATCGCGTCGGCCGTGCCCGCGACCGTGCCATTAATGCCTTCACGCGCCAGGATCAGCGTGCCGCAGGTGCCAAGATCGGCGCACAGTGCGCGCAGATCGGCGGCGGTTGCCTGCGGGTCGGCGAAGGTGGCGAAACGGTAGAGGGCTGCGACGGTGAACATGGGGAGCCCTATAGGCGCTGGCGCGCATACTTGAAAGCCGGGCGAAGAGGGCGCATAGCCGGGCGATGGTTCCCCTTTCGTTCGCAGGTCATGATTTCCTGGCTTTGCCGGAGGCGGCTTTGTTCTGGCCGGCGCAGGGCGCGCTGCTGGTCGCCGACCTGCATTTCGAGAAGGCGAGCTGGTATGCGCGCTTCGGCCAGTTCCTGCCGCCCCATGACAGCGCGGCGACGCTGGACATGATCGAGGCGCTGGTGGCGCGCACCGGCGCGCGGGCGATCTGGTCGCTGGGCGACAGTTTTCATGATGCCGATGGCGCGGCGCGGCTGGACCCGCGGGCGCGGGCGCGATTGCAGGGGCTGACCGAACGGCTCGACTGGCTGTGGATAACCGGCAATCATGACGTCGGCGTGGCGCATATGCCGGGCGGACGCCGTGCGGTCGAGGCGGAGGTAGACGGCGTCTGGCTGCGGCATGAGGCCGACCCGGCCGACCCCCGGCCGGAGATATCGGGCCATTTCCACCCCAAGCTGCGCCTGTCGCTGCGCGGCCGGCATGTGTCGCGCCGCTGCTTCGTCGGATCGCCGACCAAGCTGATCCTGCCGGCGCTCGGCGCGCTGACGGGCGGGCTGGATGCAGGCCATGGCGAGATACAAAAGGCCGTCGGGCCGGGTGCAATGGCGTTGATACCCGTTTCCGACCGATTGCTGCGCTTTCCGCTGACGTAAGCAAACGCTACGGAAACCGGGCGTTAAATTGTTGCTGCTAGGCAACAGGACTATGCGGCCATCATCACGCAACTGCGGAAAAAGCCCGGAATCACGCGATATATTGCGTTATTCCGACTGTGGCAGCATAATCGCGCATAGTCCCGACCCGGCAAAAAGCCAGGCGGGCCAGGAGAGGATGCACATCATGATGCACAAGAGCCTTTGGCTGCTGTCCGCCGGTGCCGTCGCACTGGTGGGCGCCATACCGCTTGCCCATGCCCAGGATGCCGCGCCGCAGGCGGCGGTGGACACCGAAAGCGTCGACATCATCGTCACTGCGACCCGCCGCGCCAGCCCGTTGTCCGACGTACCGATTGCGGTATCGGCGGTCGGCCAGCAGGCGATGCAGAACAGCGGCGCCAATGATATTCGCGCGCTCAACCAGCTGGCGCCGTCCCTGCTGGTATCCTCGACCGGGACCGAGGCCAATGGTTCGGCCCGTATTCGCGGCATCGGCACGGTCGGCGACAATCCTGGCCTGGAAAGCTCGGTCGCGGTGTTCATCGACGGCGTCTATCGGTCGCGCACCGGCGCGGGCCTCAATGATCTGGGCGAGATCGAGCGGGTCGAGGTGCTGCGCGGGCCGCAGGGTACGTTGTTCGGCCGCAACGCGTCGGCCGGCCTGATCAACATCGTCAGCAAGGCGCCGGAATTCACCCTGGGCGGCATGGCCGAGGCGACCTATGGCAATTATGATTATTGGCGCCTGGCCGGGCGCATCACCGGCCCGATCGCCAAGGGGATTGCGCTGAGCCTGGATGGCGTCTGGTCGAAGCGTGACGGCTTCTATGATCTGGTCGATGCCAGCGGCAACAAGGTTGGCGATACCAATGACCGCGACCGTTATTTCCTGCGTGGTCAGGCGCTGATCGAACCCAGCGACGCCCTGTCGATCCGGCTGATCGGCGATTATACCAATCGCGACGAAAGCTGCTGCGGCGCGGCCTATGTCGAGACGCGCGAACGGCGGCCGGCGACCGGCGGTGGCTATAGCACGGCGCCGTTCAACCGCATCGGCGCGATCCTGGCCGGGCAGGGCAGCGTCTTCCCCGCCGATCCCTATGATCGCGAGCTGACCATCACCGAAGGGCGCGACTATGTCAGCAAGCTCAAGGACTGGGGCGTGTCGGGCGAGATCAACTATGATCTGGGCGGCGCGAAACTGACCAGCATCACCGCCTATCGCGACTATAAATCCCGCGACTATGGCGATTATGACTATTCGGGCGCCGACCTTCTCTATCGCGATCCCAACACCTATCGCCAGTTCAAGACCTTCACCCAGGAATTGCGGGCGCAGGGTTCGGCCTTCAACGAGGCGCTCGACTGGCTGGTGGGCGGCTATTACGCCAATGAGAAGCTGACGCTGGAAGATAATATCCGCTTTGGCGCAGACTATGGCCGCTTTGCCGCCTGTCGCCTGATGGCGGGTGCGGGCGTCAACAGCAACTTCACCGCAGCGCAACTGGCAGCCTGCGGCAGCGGTCTCGCCACGTCGGCGCTGATCGGCGGCACGCAGGCCAATCTCAACGCCGGCCTGACTGCCGCGCTGATCAATGCCGGACTGCCGGCCGGCGTTGCGGCGGCGCAGGCGGGGGCGATCTCCACCGGTCTTGGCAATGGCCTGCGCGCGCTGGCGGCAATCCCGGAAGGCACCGGCGACGTTGCCTCCATCTATCGCCAGAAGAGCGAGAATTGGGCGCTCTTTACCCATAATATCATCCACATCACCAAGCGGCTCGATCTGACCCTGGGCCTGCGCTACACCCATGAATCGAAGAAATTCTCTTCGGATTTCAACAACAACAACGCGACCTGCGCGGCGTTGCAGGCCTCTTCGCTGCCGACGCTGGCGACCAATGCGTCGCTGGGCAGTGCGGCGGCGCTGGCGGGTGGCATCCTGACGCTCGGCTGCCTTGGCAATGGCTCGACCACGCTCAATGCGCTCGACCTCAACGACAAGATCAGCGACGGCGAGTTCAGCGGCACGGCGGTGTTGTCGTGGAAGCCGATCGACGAGATGCTGGTCTATGGCAGCTATTCCAAGGGCTATAAGGCGGGCGGCTTCAACCTCGACCGCTTCCAGCTGGGATCGACCGGCCTGAACAGCGTGCCGGCGGTCTATGCGCCGCGCACCAATGCCGATGTGACGAGCCTGCGCTTCGCCGCAGAGAAGGTCGATGCCTTTGAAATCGGCCTTAAATATACCCAGCCGAAATGGAGCGCGAACATCGCGGCCTTCCGTCAGGAGTTCAAGAATTTCCAGCTGAACACCTTCAACGGCACCAGCTTCGTCGTGCAGAATATCAATGGCTGTGACAGCGCCCTGTCGGCGGCGCGGACCTGCGATTCCGGCGATGTCGGGCCGGGCCTGATCAGCCAGGGCGTGGAACTGGAACTGACCGCTTCACCGGTGCGCCATTTCCGCCTGACCGGTGGCCTGACCTATGCACGGGCGAAATTCGCCAAGCGGCTGGTCGGCAGCGGCGATGGCAGCGTGCCGCTCGATCCGGCACTGTTCCTGCTGCCCGGATCGATCAACAGCAATGCGCCGCAACTGGTGACCACCGCGAGCATGGCCTGGACCCCCGATATCGGGTCGAACGGCCTGTCCGCGCTCTTCTACATCGATGGCCGCATGATGAGCGACTATAATACCGGGTCCGATCTGTTCCCGGAAAAGGCGCAGGACGGCTTTGCGGTGTTCAATGCGCGCGTCGGCCTGCGGGGCAAGGATCAGCGCTGGGCGGTCGAATTCTGGGGCCAGAATATCTTCAACCAGGATTATACCCAGGTCGCCTTCAGCAGCCCGCTCCAGTCGAGCAGCCCGGCGACATCGACCACCGGGCAGTTCGCGCAGGGCGCGCCGATGGCGAACCAGCTCATCTCCGCCTATCTGGCCGAACCCCGCACCTATGGCATTACCTTGCGGGGGCGTTTCTGATCATCCCCAGGCCGCTCCGGGGCACGGGGCGGCTGACGGGGGCGCGTTCGCCGAACAGGGCGGTGCCGACGCGAATGTCGGTGGCGCCCAGCATCAGGGCGGTTTCGAAATCGCCCGACATGCCCATCGACAGGCGCGGGAGACCCTCTTCCCGCGCCATTTTTGCGAGCAGGGCGAAATAGGGTGCCGGTTCGACATCGGCCGGGGGCACGCACATCAGGCCGAGCAAGGGGATGTCGGCGTCGCGCGCGGCGGCGATCAGCGCCGGCACATCGGCGATCGGGCAGCCGCCCTTCTGTTCCTCGGCACCGATATTCACCTGGATGAAGCAGGGCAGGCGCTTGCCCGCGGCGTCCATTGCCTTGGCGAGCGCGGTCAGCAGCGAGAGGCGATCGAGCGAATGGATGACGTCGAACAGGGCGACGGCATCGGCGGCCTTGTTCGACTGCAACTGGCCGACCAGATGCAGGGTCAGATCCGAGAATTGTTCGCGCAGGGCCGGCCATTTGTCCTGGCTTTCCTGGACGCGGTTTTCGCCGAAGACGCGCTGGCCGGCGTGGATCAGCGGCAGGATCGCTTCGGCCGGCTGGGTCTTGGACACGGCGATCAGATTGATGTCGTCGGCACTGCGCTGGGTCAGGCGGGCGGCGCGGTCGATCTGGTCGCGCAGGGTGGCGAGGCGGGCCGCAGCTTCGGGGATGTCGGTGGTCATGGCGGCTGCTATAGGCGATGGCCATGCACGCCCGCCACCGCAAAAAGCTGCCCGGCCTCTGGCTGATGACTGATGAGCGGGTAGAAGACGCATCATTGCTGGCGGCGGCGGCACGCCTGCCGCGCGGCCGCGCGGGAATCGTCTTTCGCCATTATCGCACCGAAGCGATGAAACGACGCGCGCTGTTCGAGGCATTGCGGGCGATTGCGCGGCGGCGGCGGCTGGTGCTGATGCTGGCGGGGGACGTGCGAACGGCGGCGGCCTGGCGCGCGGATGGCTGGCATGGGCGGGATGGGCCGAAAAATTTCCACAGACTTATCCACAGCCAGGCGGCGCATGACCGGCGGGAGCTTCAGGCGGCGGCGCGCGCGGATATGGTCTTCCTCTCGCCGCTGTTCCCGACCCGGTCGCATCCTGGTGCCGGGGCGCTGGGGCGGATCGGCTTTGCGGCGCTTGCGCGGCAGGCGAAGGCGCCCGTGATCGCGCTGGGCGGGGTCAGGGCAAAGCATCGGCATATGCTGCGCGGGATCGGCGCGGCGGGCTGGGCGGCGATCGACGGACTGACCGACCATATATGAATCCGGGTCATGGGGCCTAGCGCGGATGCGGGCCTAATAGCCTGTGGATAAGTCGGTTAGGCTGGGGGACGCCGTCCATTTTGCGGAGACCCGACATGACCGAACCCACCGACGCGCGCCGATCCTTTGGCGATCTGGCGCCTCATCTGGCGGGAATGACCGACAAGACCCTGTTCGGCGAAGTCTGGGCCGATCCGGCACTGTCGCCGCGCGACCGCAGCCTGATCACCATCACCAGCCTCATCTCGCTCTATCGCGGCAATGAGCTGCCCTTTCACCTGCAGCGGGCACTGGACAATGGGCTGACGCGCGCGGAGATCATCGCGACCATCACCCATCTGGCCTTCTATGCCGGCTGGCCGCCAGCGATGACCGCACTGGGGATCGCCCGCAAGCTGTTCGATGATGCGCAGGATTAAGGCAGCGATGGGCGCATTGACGCTGGCCGCCTTCATGCTGGGCGTCGGGGCCGGGCGACAGGCCAAGGCGCAGGCCGCGCCGGAAAAGCCGATCGTGCGGATCGCGGAGCTGGAGATCGATCCGGCCCGGATCGAGCAGTATAAGGCCTATCTGCGCGAGGAGATTGCCGCATCGGTGGCGCAGGAGCCGGGTGTGCTGTCGCTGTCGGCGGTGGCGATCGCCGGAAAGCCTGCGAGCATCCGCCTGCTGGAAGTCTATGCCAGTGACGCGGCCTATCAGGCGCATCTCAAGACACCGCATTTCCTGAAATATAAGCAGGGCACTGCCGACATGGTGCAGTCATTGCGCCTGATCGAGACGGAGCCGGTCATGCTCTGCGCCAAGGGTGGCGGCAGTTACTGTTGACGCGTTGGAGCGATCGGCATCAGGCGATGGCGATCATGCGTATCCCTGCCCTTTCAGGCGATCAGAATTTGAAGATGGTGCCCAGATAGACGGCCTGGTTGTCCTGGCGCTCGTCGGTCATCGGGGTCAGGCGGCCGGCAACGCTGTTGTTGTAGCGGATGCCCGCCGTCACGTTCAGGTTGCGGGTCAGCGAATAGGAGCTGGCCAGATCCAGCGAATAATCCTTGTCCGCACTCGGGTTGCGGACGGTCGCCGTCGGCTCGCGGCGGCTTTCCAGCAGCACCTTGGTGCTGAAGCGATCCTTCTTGCCGTCATCCAGCGAGAAATTCTTCGCATCGACCATGGTTTCGACCGGCACCGGGTCCAGCGCCTTGCGGCCGGTATTTTCCGGCAGGGCGAACTTGCGCCAGCCATGCTCGCCGTTCAGGCTGAAGCTGACGGGCGCGATGTTGACCGGGACCACCGAGCGGTTGGCGGCAACGCGATCGACGTCGCTGGCGCGGACCATGACGGTGATCGAGCGCTGGCCGCTGAGCGAACCGCTGGTCGGCGTGAAGCGGAAATTCTGACGACCGGCCGAGGCGGCGATCTTCGCATAGGCCGCAGCCAGGCGCGAATCCTTGGTCGTGGGGGTGAAGGAAGAAATGCTGCCCAGCGCGCCGAGCGACACAGGAGCTTCTTCACGCATGCGGACGAGATCGGTTGCAGCGCCAAAAGCGGGCGACAGCATGAAGCCAGCGACGGCGATCGCCGAGCCTGCCAATGCCAAATGTCCCCGTTTCACGCGCATGATTCGAATCTCTTCCCCACCGGTTATTTTTCAAGACGCATTAGACACCAAAAAGCGCCATTGACCAGAGGCGCCATCCGCTTTTTGTCTGAGCTGTTGCACAGAGCACACAGACTCCGAGGACGGGTTGCGACGATCCGTGGCGTGTCGGACCCGCGCGCCCCCTTGCCCAATGGCGCGCGTCGACTATAGAAGCGGGGCGTTTTTCGTCTTTTTCAAGCTAGGACATGCCTGATGGTCCGTCGCCTTCCCGTTACCCTTTCCTCCGGTCTTCTGCTGGCTGCGCTCCTGCCGCTTGCCGCATGCGGGGGCGGCGCGAAGGAACGGCCCAAGGCCGATCTGGCCGCGTCGAAGGTCACCACCATCGGCGTCAACGCCTATCTGTGGCGCGCCAGCCTGGACACGCTGTCCTTCATGCCGATGGTGCAGACCGATTCCAACGGCGGCGTCATCGTCACCGACTGGTATACCAATCCCAACACGCCGAGTGAGCGGATGAAGGTCACCGTGTCGATCCTGGACCAGGATCTGCGCGCCGACGCGCTGCGCGTGGCCGCCAGCCGCCAGGTCAACCAGAATGGCCAGTGGGTCGATGCCCCGGTGCAGGCCGCGACGGTGCAGAAGCTGGAAGAGATCATCCTGACCAAGGCGCGCGACCTGCGCCGCATGGCGATCGGCTGAACCACCCCTTTCGGGCGCGACTGATACGGTAACGCCCTGTTTTCAAACCATCGGGGCTGGGCTTTCACAGAGCCCAGCCCGCTTGCATTTGTAAGGACATGACATGCAAAGGCGCTTCAACCCGCTGGAGGCCGACGCCCGCTGGCAGGCCGTCTGGGACGAGAAGCAGAGCTTCAAGGCGGACGATGCCTCTACGAAGCCGCGCAGCTACGTGCTGGAGATGTTCCCCTATCCGTCGGGGCGCATCCATATCGGTCATGTCCGCAACTATTCGATGGGCGACGTGCTGGCGCGCTTCCGCCGGATGACCGGCCATGAAGTGCTGCATCCGATGGGCTGGGACGCGTTCGGCATGCCGGCCGAAAATGCGGCGATGGAAAAGAAGGTGCATCCGGGCGAATGGACCCGGTCCAACATCGCCAATATGCGCGCGCAGCTGAAGAAGCTGGGCTTCGCGATCGACTGGAGCCGCGAACTCGCCACCTGCGAGCCGGACTATTATGGCCATGAACAGGCGCTGTTCCTGGACATGCTGGAATCCGGCCTGGTCTATCGCAAGGAAAGCCAGGTCAACTGGGATCCGGTCGACATGACCGTGCTGGCGAACGAGCAGGTGATCGACGGGCGCGGCTGGCGTTCGGGCGCGCTGGTCGAGAAGCGCAAGCTCAACCAGTGGTTCCTCAAGATCACCCAGTTTGCCGACGATCTGCTGGGGGGCCTCCAGACGCTCGACCAGTGGCCCGACAAGGTGCGGTTGATGCAGGAAAACTGGATCGGCAAGTCGGTCGGCCTGCAGTTCAGCTTCAAGCCGGTCGCGCCGTTCGACAGCGAGATCGAGGTCTATTCGACCCGCCCCGACACCATCTTCGGCGCCAGCTTCGTCGCGATCGCGGCCGACCACCCGGTCGCGCAGGCCGTCGCCGCGAACAATCCCGATGCCGTTGCCTTCATCGAGAAGTGCAAGGAAGGCGGCACCACCGCCGCCGAGCTGGAAACGGCGGAGAAGCTGGGCTTCGACACCGGCCTGACGGTCGCGCATCCGTTCGATCCGGAATGGCACCTGCCCGTCTTCATCGCCAATTTCGTGCTGATGGACTATGGCACCGGCGCCGTCATGGGCGTGCCCGCGCATGACCAGCGCGACCTCGACTTCGCGCGCAAATATATGCTGCCGGTCGAGCGTGTCGTCGCGCTGGATGGCGAAGCCGACAAGCCGATCCATGACGAGGCCTATACCGGCCCCGGCAATCTGGTGAACTCGCGCTTCCTGGACGGCATGGCGGTCGAAGCCGCCAAGGCCGCCGTCATCGCCCGCGCCGAGGGTGAAGGCTGGGGCGCGGGCAAGACCGTGTTCCGCCTGCGCGACTGGGGCGTGTCGCGCCAGCGTTACTGGGGTACCCCGATCCCGGTCATCCATTGCGATGATTGTGGTGTGGTGGGCGTGCCCAAGGACCAGCTGCCGGTGAAGCTGCCCGAGGATGTGACCTTCGACATTCCCGGCAACCCGCTGGATCGTCACCCGACCTGGAAGCATGTCGATTGCCCCACCTGTGGCAAGGCGGCGCGGCGCGAGACCGACACGCTCGACACCTTCGCGGATTCGAGCTGGTATTTCATACGCTTCGCCAGCCAGCCCGACGACAAGCCGTTCGATCGTGCGACCGTCGAGCAGTGGCTGCCGGTCGGCCAGTATATTGGCGGCGTGGAACATGCGATCCTGCATCTCCTCTACGCCCGTTTCTGGACCCGCGCGCTGCAGCATATGGGTCAGCTGGGCTTTGCCGAGCCCTTCACCGGCCTGTTCACTCAGGGCATGGTGACCCACGAGACCTACTATCGGCTCAAGACCGTTGAGACGATGAAGGGAGACGTGCTTCATACCGAGGTCATGGGCAAAGAGTATTTCAGCCCGACTGAAATTCGTAAGACGCCCGATGGAGCGACAGCGGTTACTGATGGCTCCGATGTGATGATCGGCCGCGTCGAGAAGATGTCCAAGTCGAAGAAGAATGTCGTCGATCCCGATGACATCATCGAACAATATGGTGCCGACGCCGTGCGCTGGTTCATGCTGTCGGACAGCCCGCCCGAGCGCGACCTGCCCTGGACCGAGGCTGGCATCGAGGGCAGCTGGCGCTTCGTCAACCGCGTCTGGCGCCTGTTCGGCGAAGCGGATGCGGCGGCGGAAGGCCAGGACAAGGCGCTCGACCGCAAGCTGCACCAGACGATCGACGGCGTTGCCAAGGATATCGAGGCGCTGGGCTTCAACAAGGCCGTCGCCAAGATCTATGAGCTGGTCAACGCGATCGAGAAGGCCAAGCCGTCGGCCAGCCGCACCGCGGCGATCCGCGCGCTGGCGCTGCTGGTCGCGCCGATGACCCCGCATCTGGCCGAAGAGGGCTGGGCCGAGATGGCGCAGCCGGGCCTGATCGCCGAAGCCGCCTGGCCGGCGGTCGATCCGGCGCTGCTGGTCGAGGATGAAGTGACCATCGCCTGCCAGGTGATGGGCAAGCTGCGCGACACCATCACCGTGCCCAAGGGCACGCCCAAGGACGAGCTGGAAAAGCTGGCACTGGCGGCGCCGAACGTCGTTCGCACGCTGGATGGCGCCACCCCCAAGAAGGTGATCGTGGTGCCCGACCGTCTGGTCAATCTGGTCATCTGACCTGTGCCCGTCACCCCGACCTTTGGTTCGACAAGGGCGGGGTGACGGGATAAGGATCATGCCCATGAAGCGCATCCTTCCCCTCGTCGCCCTGACCTTTCTTACCGCCTGCGGGCTGCGCCCGGTCTATGGCGGCGGCAGCCATGGCGCGGTGGCGCAGGGGCTGGGCCATGTCGAGGTGCAGGATATTGCGGGCAAGGGCGGCTGGCTGATGCGCAACGCGCTCAACGACCGGCTTGGCGCGATCAGCAACGGTTCCGGCCCCAGCTACAAGCTGGTGGTAAAGCTGGACGATCAGATCAGCGGCTTCGGTCTGCGGTCCGACGCGGCCATCACCCGTGAGCGGCGCACGCTGCGGGCGCGCTATCAGCTGATCGATGAAGCGACCGGCGCGCAGGTGCTGGACGATAGCGCCGGGTCGGACGCCGGCATCAACGCGACGTCGAGCGAATATGCGACGATCGCGGCCGAAGATACGGCGCTGGAGCGGCTGTCGGAGATCGTGGCCGACCAGATCGTCACCCGCCTGGCGCTGTATGCGACGCGCAAGGAGGGCGCCCAGGCGGCGTCCTCGTCGGCGCCATCGCCGGCGGCGTCGACCGGCCAGTGAAAGCCAATCGCGGCCAGATAGAAAAGGCGCTCGACGCGCCGCCGTCGGATATTCGCTTCTTCCTGCTCTATGGTCCTGACGAGGCGGGCAGCACGGCGCTTGCCAGGCGGCTGGAGCGGGCGATGGGGCCGGGGGCCGAGCGGGTTGACCTGGACGTGGCCACGCTGCGCGAGGATCCGGCACGGCTGGCCGACGAGGCGGCGTCCTTCTCCATGTTCGGCGACAAGCGCTGGGTGCGGATCAACGGCATGGGCGATGAATCGCTGCCGGCGGTGACGGCGTTGCTGGAGGCGGAGGCGGCGGGCAATCCGGTGATCGCGATCGCCGGTGCGCTCAAGGCGACGTCGAAGCTGGTCAAGCTGGCGCTCGACCATAAGGGCTGCATGGCCTTCATCTCCTATCAGCCCGATGCCCGCGAGGCGGAGCAGATCGCGATGGCGACCGCGCGCGAGAACGGCCTGCGCCTGCCGCAGGAACTGGCGCGCCGCATCGTCGACCTGGCCAATGGCGACCGGGCGCTGATGGGAATCGAGATCGAGAAGCTGGTTCTCTATCTCGACGCCGCGCCGGAACAGCCGCGCGAGGCGACGGCGGAGGCGCTGGACGCGCTGTCGGCCGACAATCCCGATTCCGATGCCGCGCCGCTGGTCAACGCGGTGCTGGGCGGCGACCTCAGGGCGATGCACAAGGAACTCAACAATCTGGCGGAGATCGGCGCGGCCATGGCGTCGGTGATCCGGCCGCTGCTGACCCGCGCCATGCTGATCGCCAATATCCGCGCGGACTTCGACAGCAGCGGGCGGCTGGAGGCGGCGGTGGAATCGGCCGGCAAGGCGGTCTTCTGGAAGGAGAAGGGGCTGGTCACCCGCCAGGTGCGGATGTGGGACGCGACCGGCATCGCCCGCGTCATCCAGCGTCTGGCTCAGGCCGAACGGTCCAGCCGCGGCGGCAAGGGGCTGGGCGACCTGCTGGTGCGGCACGAGCTGCTGGCGATCGCCCGACAGGCGGCGCGCGAGCGGGCCTGATCGCGGACTTGATAAGGGCTTCGGCGGACGCCATATTGCGGCCATGGAAAAGCTGGACCTGAGCGAAGCCGAATGGCGTGCGCGCCTTTCCCCCGAACAATATCATGTGCTGCGCGAAGCGGGCACCGAACGGGCCTTCACCGGCAAATATAACAGCAACAAGGCCGACGGCGTCTATTATTGCGCCGGTTGCGGCGCGGAGCTGTTCGATGCCGAGGAAAAATATGACAGCGGGTCAGGCTGGCCCAGCTTCACCGCGCCGGTTGATATCGACGCGGTCGAGGAAATTCGCGACGCCAGCCATGGCATGATCCGCACCGAGGTGCGTTGCGCCACCTGCGAGGGGCATCTGGGCCATGTTTTCCCTGATGGCCCCGGCGTCAACGGCCTGCGTTACTGCATGAACAGCGCGTCGCTGGATTTCAAGTCGCGCGACGACGCGGAATAAGAGCGTCATAGGGACGGACTGGTGCGGGGCGGGGGCGCAATGTGTTGCCCGGCCCGGTGCTTGGGAACGTCTCCCGATAATATTCATCGCGGGTAAAGCCGCATCATCCTTACAGACCGGGGAGTTTTCCGGACGAGCGCCCTGATTTGCGCTGGTCCGGGCCGGTAATAGCGCGTATCCGGGGCGGCAAATGGCACGATCTGACAAGAGCAAGAAGGCGCCGGGCAAGGCGAAGAAATGGCTGGTGCGCGGGCTAAAGATCGGTCTGGTCGGCGCCTTTGCCGGTCTGGTCGCGATCGGCGTCGCCGTGTTCATCGCGATGCAGTCGCTGCCCGACTATAACAGCCTCAAATCCTCCCCCAATGGCCAGATGATCCGCGTCCATGCGGCGGACGGATCGGTCATCGTCTCCCTGGGGCCGAGCTTCGGCCGCTGGCTAAGCTATGACCAGATTCCCTCGGTCATGGTCGATGCGATGGTGTCGACCGAGGATCGGCGTTTCTACATGCACCCCGGCGTCGATCCGGTCGGCATGGCACGCGCGGCCTGGGTCGCGCTGGAACGGCGCGGCAGCGGCCGGCGCTGGCAGGGCGCGTCGACCATCACCCAGCAGGTCGCGCGCAACATCTTCCTCAACAACAGCTATAGCTGGGGCCGCAAGGTCCGCGAGATGGTGCTGGCGATGGCGCTGGAGCGCAAATTCTCCAAGCAGCAGATCCTGGAACTCTATCTCAACAAGGTCTATTTCGGCGGCGGCGCCTATGGCATCGACGCCGCCAGCCGCAAATTTTTTGGCCATCCCGCACAGAGCCTGGACCTGCCCGAGGCGGCGATCATCGCCGGCCTGGTGAAGGCGCCGTCCAGCTATTCGCCCACCGCCGATGCCGAGGCCGCGATCGGCCGCGCCGGCGTGGTGCTCGACCTGATGCAGGAAAATGGCAAGATCAGCGCTGCCGATCATGCCAATGCCAATCTGGCTGGCGTGCGCATGGCGCCCGAGCCGCCGCAGAACAGCGTGCGCTATTTCACCGACTGGGCGCTGCCGCAGCTCGACACGCTGATCGACGAGCCCAATGAGCCGTTGGAAGTCTATACGACCATCGACCTTGGCATGCAGAATGCAGCGACCGCTGCAGTGAAGGCAAACGTGTCGAACGGCATGCAGGGCGCGCTGGTCAGCCTGGATCGCGACGGCGCGGTGCGCGCCATGGTCGGCGGGCTCGACTATGTGACCTCCAACTATAACCGCGCGACGACCGCCGTGCGACAGCCCGGTTCGGCCTGGAAGATCTTCGTATACATGGCGGCGCTGGAGGCAGGCTATACGCCCGATACCGGCGTTACCGATGAGCCGGTGACGATCAATGGCTGGAGCCCGCGCAACAGCAATGGCCGCTTTGCCGGTGCGATCGATATCCGCACCGCCTTTGCCTATTCGATCAACACGGTCGCGGCGAAGCTGGGCGTGGAGGTCGGTTTCCCGACCGTCGCCGACATGGCGCGCCGCTTCGGCATCACCACGCCGATCAACACCCACCCCTCGATGGTGCTGGGCACGTCGGACGTACGGCTGATCGACATGACCCGCGCCTTCGCCTCGATCGCGCGCAAGGGCGTGGCGGTCACCCCCTATGGCATCACCAAGGTGACGACCGCCGACGGGCGGATGCTCTACCAGCATCAGGACGATACCAGCCGCGTGCTGGTGGCGCCCTGGGTCGCGGCGGGCATGACCGACCTGATGCAGACGGCGGTCAGCACCGGCACCGGCAAGGCGGCGCAGATCGGACGCCCGGTCGCGGGCAAGACCGGCACCACCAACAGCGGCAAGGATGGCTGGTTCCTGGGCTTTTCCAGCGGCATCACCACCGGCGTCTGGGTCGGCCGCGATGACGCCAAGGCGGTGCCTTCGCTCTATGGCGGTCGCGCGCCGGCCCACGCCTTTGCCGATTATATGAAGGTCGCCGTCGCCAAGCGGCCGGTGGAGCAGTTCGAGACCCAGGTCACCCTGCCCGAATGGCAGCTGGAGCCGGACGAGGAAGCCTATTACGGCCAGCCGGATAACGGCATGGAAGGCGGCATGATGGTCGATGAAAATGGCCTGCCGATCGACCGTGCCCGGCCGGCCGGCAGCGAGGCGGAGGATGGCGAGGATATGGCTCAGCCCGATCCGGCCGATCGCCCGGCGCCGCCGCGCCTGGACCAGCAATGGATCGACAATGTGTTGGGCCGTACGCCGCGCCAGCGCCAGCCGGCCCAGCAGCAGCGACCCGATAATCCCTGATCCGGTGCCTCAGCGTCCCTGACGAGGCGCTGAGGCGGCCAGCCGGACTGGATCGAGCGCGCCGGTATCGGGTAGCAGGAAGTCCACCTTGCCCCGGCCGAAGTCGATCGCCACCCGGTCGAACAGCCGCAGCGCGTTCATCCCCAGCATCAGCGCCGGCTTGTCGGCCAGGCCCAGCTCGGCAAAGGGGCTGGCCTCGGCGAACAGCACCGGCACGCCGGTCAGCTTGACCCGACCCATGCGCACGAAATCCAGTCGCCCGACATCACCGGTCAGCGTGTCGCCGGTCACGCTGATCAGGCTGGCCTGCAGCAGTGCGGGCGCGCGCTTCTTGCGCACCAGCTTGTCGCGCAGCGCCAGATTGCCGACGCTGAAATTGGCGCCGGTATCCAGGATGATGTTCACCTTCATCCCGTTGACGTCGGAATCCAGCAGGATCAGCTGTCCCTTGCGCCGGCGCGCCTCGACAATGATCGCATCGGGATCGCGCGGGGGCAGGCGGCGGCTTTCGCTGATTTCCATCCGGCCGGTGCGGAAATTGAGCAGCACCCGCTTGGCATGCAGGCTGTCGAGGCCGAGCAGGCCGGCGGCGCCCAGATGCTCGCCGTTCAGCACCGGCGCCTCTATATCGTCCACCGTGGTCGCGCCGAAACCGAGCCGGGGCACGGCGACGGTCGGCACTTCCGCCTTGCCGGTCATGCTGAGGATGGTGACGATCCGCCGATTGGGCAGGGCGAGCCGGTCGGCCAGGTCGCGGGCGATGACCGTGCGCTGGGAGCCGGTGTCGATCACGAAGTTCCACGGCCCCTTGCCGTCGATATTGATGGGAATGGTGACTCGGTCGTCGAGCGAGGGGCCGGTGCGGACGACGGTGGGGGGTATGTCGGGATCGAGCGGGGGGCTGTCCTGCGCGGCGAGTGGCAGCGCGGTGAGCGCGCCCGTGGCGATCGCCATCAGGGCACGGAAATAACGCATTTCCTCATCCTTCCGATATTTTATGTCTCATCATATCATGGGGCAGGATATGTCGTCCATCGCCGCAGATGGGGCACCACCTGTCGAAAATCCCCGGATCGCCCATGATTTCAGGCGGAATAGGGAAATGTCCTCGCTTGACTTGAGGGCCGGGCGCTCGCTAAACGCCGACTATTCCCCTCGCCCGTCCGGCGCGAGGCTTTCCCGAGACATTGACCGGGCAAAATCTCCTTTCTTACCCGGCTATTCTATCCCTCACTCCATCGGACCGACTCGCAATGCATCTCAAGGACCTCAAGAAGACAGTTCCCGCCGACCTCGTCACCATGGCGGAAGAACTGGGCGTCGAGGGCGCATCGACCCTGCGCAAGCAGGATCTGATGTTCGCCATCCTGAAGGCCGAGGCCGAAAATGGCGCGCAGATCATGGGTGAGGGCACGATCGAGGTGCTGCCGGACGGCTTCGGCTTCCTGCGCAGCCCGGAGGCGAATTTCCTGGCCGGCCCCGACGACATCTATGTCTCGCCCAACCAGGTCCGTCGCTTCGGCCTGCGCACCGGCGACACGGTCGAGGGCGAGATCCGCGCGCCCAAGGATGGCGAGCGCTATTTCGCCCTGACCAAGCTGCTGTCGGTCAATTTCGATGATCCGGACGTTGTCCGCCATCGCGTCAATTTCGACAACCTGACCCCGCTCTATCCCGAGCAGAAGCTGCGCCTCGACACGCTGGACCCGACCATCAAGGACAAGTCGGCCCGCGTCATCGACATCGTCTCGCCGCAGGGCAAGGGCCAGCGCACGCTGATCGTCGCGCCGCCGCGCGTCGGCAAGACGGTGATGCTGCAGAACATCGCCAAGGCCATCACCGACAATCATCCCGAAGTCTTCCTGATCGTCCTGCTGATCGACGAGCGCCCGGAAGAAGTCACCGACATGCAGCGCAGCGTGAAGGGTGAGGTCGTTTCCTCGACCTTCGACGAGCCTGCCACCCGCCACGTCCAGGTCGCCGAAATGGTGATCGAGAAGGCTAAGCGCCTGGTCGAGCACAAGAAGGATGTCGTCATCCTGCTCGACTCGATCACCCGCCTCGGCCGCGCCTACAACACTGTCGTCCCCTCGTCGGGCAAGGTGCTGACCGGCGGTGTCGACGCCAACGCGCTGCAGCGCCCGAAGCGCTTCTTCGGCGCCGCGCGCAACATCGAGGAGGGCGGCTCGCTCTCGATCATCGCGACCGCGCTGATCGACACCGGCAGCCGCATGGACGAAGTCATCTTCGAAGAGTTCAAGGGCACCGGCAACTCGGAAATCGTGCTGGACCGCAAGGTTGCGGACAAGCGCATCTTCCCGGCGCTGGACGTCGGCAAGTCCGGCACCCGCAAGGAAGAGCTGTTGGTCGAGAAGCCGACGCTCAGCAAGATGTGGGTGCTGCGCCGCATCCTCATGCAGATGGGCACGGTCGATGCGATGGAATTCCTGCTCGACAAGATGAAGGATTCCAAGACCAACGAGGATTTCTTCGCGACCATGAACCAGTAAGCGCGGTGGCGGCTGCGCGGATGTGCAGCCACCCTGCCATATATTTTGCGGTGAGAGCCGGGCCATGTATATGGTCCGGCTTTCTTCATTTTCACATACAGGGACGTTAGGCCGTCATGCTCGACCTTATCGCCACCGCCGCTTCGGCCGCCCAGGGGCTCGGTTCCCCGGCGGATATCTGGCAGCATATCGTCAACGACTTCAGCAATATCGGGACGCCCAGCGCCCTGGCCGCCTTTGGCCAGGTGCTGATGATCGATATCCTGCTGGCGGGCGACAATGCGATCGTCGTCGGCGCGCTGGCCGCCGGCCTGCCGCCCAAGCAGCGCCAGCAGGTCATCCTGATCGGCATCATCGCTGCGCTGGTGCTGCGCATCGGCTTTGCGCTGGTGGTCAGCCAATTGATGCAGATTGTCGGCCTGATCCTGGCCGGCGGCCTGCTGCTGCTGTGGGTCAGCTGGAAGATGTGGCGCGAATTGCGGCCCAATGCCGGCGCGCATACGCCTGACGATCCGAGCGACGATGATGTATCGGGCGTGCGCCCGGCCAAGAGCTTTGCCGCCGCCGCCTGGTCGGTGGCGATCGCCGACGTCAGCATGAGCCTGGACAATGTGCTGGCCGTGGCCGGTGCCGCGCGGGAGCATCCCGGCATCCTGATCATCGGCCTGATCCTGTCGGTGGCGATGATGGGCATCGCGGCGAACATCATCGCCAAATATATCGAACGCTTCCGCTGGCTGGCCTATCTGGGCCTGGCGGTGATCGTCTATGTTGCCTGCTCGATGATCTATGACGGCATCATGGATCGGTCGGTGGGCATATTGACGCTCTTCTGATCGATCTGATCGACGCTATCGCAATCGGCCCGCCCACGCTCAGTCGTCGGCGGGCCTTTTCATGCCTGCGGGCCGCCAGGGGTGGCCGATCCAGCGTGCCACGGCATCGCGCAGCCCCCAGCGCAGGTTGATGCGCCGTTCGGTGATTCCGGGCAGGCTCCAAATGTCGAGCCCCACCAGCGGGCGGAAGGGGTTGCGCCGGCCATAGGCCCAGAGTTCGACGCGGGTGGAACGCTGCGCCGCTTCGCCGCGCGCATGGAAGCCGAAAGTGTCGGCGATCACCAATGTGTTGGCTGGGACCGGAAACTGGCGCGGCGGCGGGAGGCCAAGACCGGCCAGTTCCGCTTCGTCGATCCGCAGCGAGCCGCGCGCCGACAGACGGCAATCGCCATCTCGCGCTGTCAGGCTGCGCTGTTTCTCCCACGCCGCGCGCGCGGGGGTCAGTCGATGCGATCCGGGCACATAGGTGAAGGGGCCGCCTTCGGCCGGGACGTCCTCCAGGAACAGCCAGGCCTTCATCGCGGGATGGAAGGTATCGGCGTGCAGTTGGGTCTGCGGATCGGGCGCGCCGTCCCGACGATGGGTGAGAATGGTCTGGATGTAGATCAGCGGCTCGACGTTGAAGCCGGCGGCATAGCGCGCCAGCGCGCGCCAGCGGGGATGATCGAGAAAGCGGGCCATAGCGGGCATGGCGCGCCGGGCAGCCCCGTCCAGCGCGTAACGACGGGTGATGGTATGACCCTGCACCATTTCACGTGGAACAGCCTGATAGGCCGCAATCTGCTCGCGCAGGGCAGCAAACTGCTCCGGCGGCAGGAAGTCGCGGATCTCGATGAAACCGTCGCGATCAAAGGCATGACGATCGGCTGCGGAAAGATCTGCGGCGAGACGCGAGCGACGCCGAGCGGTCATCCACTGGGCCAACCTGACGCGCCCGACATGGAGGCCCAGCGCATTGAGCCGGGACGAACCGATCAGCGGATTGTCGAGAAAGGATTTGGCGCCGGTCGCCAGCTGCACGGTCCACCATGGCAGCAGGATCAGCTTGGCCAATCGGGACATGTTCTTGTTCTTCCGGGACGGCAGCATCTCTCATCGAATACTGCAAATGGCGATCAATAGGGAAGGGCGGGCAGACCGCCTGCACAAAAAAAGGGACGGCATGTGTAATGCCGCCCCCGATAGGATTATGTAGATGAGCCAGAGGCTTAGGGGATCAGGATGGTGCTGCCCGTGGTCTGGCGCCCTTCCAGTGCGCGATGGGCGTCCGCAGCGTCGGCGAGAGCGAAGCTCTGGCCGATCTGCGCTGACACGATCCCGCGCGCCATCCGATCGAACAGGCGTTCGGCGGTGTTGGCCAGATCTTCCGCCGTCGCGACATAGTCGAACAGGGTCGGGCGGCTGACATAGAGCGAGCCGTTGCGGCTGAGATCGAGCAGGCTGATCGGCGGCACCGCGCCCGACGCATTGCCATAGCTGACCAGCAGACCGCGGCGGCGCAGGCTGGCGAGCGAGGCGGCCCAACTGTCCTTGCCGACGCCATCATAGGCAACGGCGACACCCTTACCGTCGGTCAGGTCGCGCACTTGTGCCGCCAGATCGTCGAGCGGGCCGGACAGGCTGTGGTCGGCATCGACCCTGGCCGCCTTTTCGGGCGATCCGCTATGGGCGATCACGACCACGCCCTTGTCGCGCAGCCAGGGCACCAGCACCGATCCGACACCACCGGCGGCGGCATGGACCAGCGCCACATCGCCGGGCAGCAGGTCGATCATGTCCTCGGCCAGATAACAGGCGGTCATGCCCTTGAGCATCATTGCGGCGGCATCGCGGGTGCTGACCGCATCGGGGATGCGCACCATGCGATCGGCCGGGACGATGCGGTGGGTGGCATAGGCGCCCAAGCCGGCGGCGCAGCCGACCTTGTCGCCCACGGCAATGCCACTGACGCCCGCACCAACCGCGACGACATGGCCCGCACCCTCCGATCCCAGTGTTAGGGGCAGGGGGGCGGGGTAGAGGCCGGTGCGATAATAGGTGTCGATGAAGTTGAGGCCGACCGCATCCTGCGCGATCAGCACCTCGCCTTCACCGGGCGTGCCCGGATCGAAATTCTCGCGCTCGATCGCCTCGGGCCCGCCATGGGCGCGGACGATCATCCGCCATGCTTCGCCCGACATCAGGCGAGCGCTTGCGCGAAGAAGTCGGCGGTGCGACGGTCGGCCAATTGCGCGGCTTCCTCGACGCGGCGATCGCCCATCTCGGCGGCGAAGCCATGATCCAGCCCTTCATAATCATGCAGGGTGACGTGGCGGTTGTCCTTCAGCCCGTCATGCATCTTGGCCTGAACGTCGGCGGCGACAAAGCCGTCATTGGTCGGGATATGTAGCATGGTCGGCTTGCCGATGGCATGTTGTTCGCCCAGCAGTCCGTCGATGCCCACGCCATAATAGCCGACAAAGGCATCGCCATCGGTGCGGCAGGCGGTCATGAAGGCGACGCGGCCGCCCAGGCAATAGCCGACGACGCCGACCTTGGCCGGGCTTTCCAGCATCGCGCGCGCGGCGCGGATGGTTGCCTCGATATCGCGGACGCCCTGATCCTGGTTGAAGCGGGGGATATAGTCGAGCGCCTGCTGCATCTGCTCGGGGATGTCAGCGTCCAGCTCGATATGCGGATCGATGCGCCAGAACAGGTCGGGCGCGATCGCCAGATAGCCGGCGCGGGCCCAGCTGTCGCATTTGCGGCGTATGCCCTCATTGACGCCGAAAATCTCCTGGATGACGATGATCGCGGCCTTGGCCGGGCTGTCCGGCGTGGCGACATAGGCGTCGAACTGGCCGTCGCCTTCCAGCGTCTTGATCGGAATATAGTCTGCCATGGGATATCCTTCCGCCTTGGGAGTCTGTTAGGTCGAGGCGCATATTGGCGCCTTGGGCGAGGGGTGCAAGCGCGCTGTCACGCCCAAAAAGTTTGCCATCGCCGGCCTGTTTGCGGCATGAGATGGAGCGACAGGCGGATGACCGCGACAGGGAAGGGCAACAGATGAAAGTGACCGTCGACGTGGATTGCACCCCGGCCGAGGCGCGCGCCTTTCTGGGCTTGCCGGACGTCAGCCCCATCCACGACAAATATATCAAGACGATGCTCGACAGCATGGACGGCATTGGCAGCGTCGAGCAGATGGAGACGCTGTTCAAGAGCTTCTCGCCGATGGGCGATGCCGGCGTGCGGCTGTTCAAGCAGATGATGGATATTGGCCTGTCCGGCATGGCGGGCAAGAATGGCGACAAGAAGGATTAAGTGAGCGAGACGATCTTTGCCCTGTCGAGCGGCGCTCCGCCGGCGGGGATTGGCGTGGTGCGCGTCAGCGGCCCGATGGCGGGCGCGGCGCTGCAGGCGCTGGCCGGGCGACTGCCCACCCCCCGCATGGCGAGCCTGGCGCTGCTGAGCGATCCGCGCGACGGCGCGCCGCTCGACCGGGCGCTGCTCTTGTGGTTGCCGGGGCCGCGCACCGTGACGGGCGAGGATATGGCCGAGTTGCATTGCCATGGCGGTCGGGCGGTGATTGCGGCGGTCGAGACGGCGCTGGGGGCGATGCCACAGTTGCGCCGCGCAACTCCCGGCGAGTTCACCCGCCGTGCCTTTGCCCATGGCCGCATGGACCTGAACGAGGTCGAGGGACTGGCCGACCTGCTGGCGGCAGAGACGCAGCAACAGCGGCGTGCGGCGCTGGCGATGATGGAGGGGCATTTTTCGCAGCGGATCGACGGCTGGCGGATGCGGCTGCTCGACCTGTCGGCGATGACAGAGGCCGCGCTCGACTTTTCCGACGAGGATGATGTGCCCGACGCCGATATCGAGGCGCGGATCGGGCAGGGGGTGATGGTGCTGGCGCAGGATGTCGGTGCATTGCTGGCGGCGCCCTCGGCCGAGCGGCTGCGCGACGGCATCCGGGTGGTGCTGGCCGGGCCGCCCAATGCCGGCAAGTCGACCTTGCTCAATAGCCTGGTGGGACGCGAGGCGGCGATCGTGTCCGACATTGCCGGCACCACCCGCGACCGGATCGAGGTGCCCGCCGCGATCGGCGGCACCGCCTTCCTGTTCACCGACACGGCCGGATTGCGCGACGAGACCGGCGATGCCATCGAGGCGATCGGCATCGACCGCGCACGCGCCGCGCTGGAGGCGGCGGACATCATCCTGTGGCTGGGCGACCCGGCCGAGGCACCGCGCGATGATGCGCTGCTGATCGCGGCGCAGAGCGATGTCGTGCTGTTCGAGGTTGACCGGCCTGGTCTGCGTCTGTCAGCGCGGACGGGCGAGGGGATGGATGCGCTGGTGGCGATGCTGCTCGATCGGGCGGCAACGCTGCTGCCGGGTGAGGGCGACTATGCGCTGCATGCGCGGCAGCGGGACGGCGTGCGCCAACTGCACGATCATCTGCTCGCGGCAGGCGCGGCCCGCGATCTGCTGGTGCTGGCGGAGGAGTTGCGTCTGGGGCGACGGACGATCGACGCGCTGACCGGACAGGCGGGGACCGAGGATATGCTCGATCGTCTCTTCTCGGGATTCTGCATCGGTAAGTAAGCGAAATTAGCGCGAGTGATGGCTGATAGTGCGATGTTCCACGTGGAACGCTTTTGACCGCAGGCCCCTGAATCTGATATGGGGCCGCCATGCGAACAAGCTATGATGTGATCGTGGTTGGTGGCGGCCATGCCGGCTGCGAGGCGGCCGCTGCGGCAGCGCGCAAAGGGGCGGCGGTGGCGCTGCTGACTTTCGAACGGGCGACCGTGGGCGCCATGTCCTGCAACCCGGCGATCGGCGGTCTGGGCAAGGGTCATCTGGTCCGTGAGGTCGACGCGTTGGACGGCTTGATCGGCCGCGCCGCTGATGCCGGGGCGATCCATTATCGCATGCTCAACAGCAGCAAGGGGGCTGCGGTGCAGGGGCCGCGCGTGCAGGCGGACCGCAAGCGCTACAAGGCGGCAATCCACCAGATGCTTGATGTCCAGGCGGGGTTGGAGATCGTCGAGGGCGAGGCGGTAGGCCTGATCGTCCGCGAGGGCGCGGTGGCGGGTCTGGCGCTGGCCGATGGCCGGACGCTGGCAGCGCCCTCGGTCGTGCTGGCGACCGGCACCTTCCTGGGCGGCAAGCTGTTCCGCGGTGAGGATGTGGATGTCGGCGGCCGCACTGGCGAGCGGGCGGCAACCGCGCTGGGCGTGCAGTTGCGCGAGATGGGCCTGCCGATCGGCCGGCTGAAGACCGGCACGCCGCCGCGCATTGACGGCCGCACCATCGACTGGGCGGTGCTGGAGGAGCAGGCGTCGGACGGCGAAGGCTGGACCATGTCGCCGCTGTCCGATCATCGGCCGCTGCCGCAACTGGCCTGTGCCATCACCCGCACCAATGAACGGACCCATGCGATCATCCGCGAAGGGCTGGGGCGATCGCCCCTGTTCAGTGGCGCGATCGAGGGGCGGGGGCCGCGCTATTGCCCGTCGATCGAGGACAAGGTGATCCGCTTCGGCGATCGCGACGGCCATCAGATCTTCCTGGAGCCCGAAGGGCTGGACGATGCGCTGATCTATCCCAATGGCATCAGCACCTCGCTGCCGGCTGATGTGCAGTTGGCCATGATACGGTCGATGCGCGGACTGGAGCAGGCGGAGATTGTCGTGCCGGGCTATGCGGTCGAATATGACCATATCGATCCGCGCGCGCTGGATGCCAGCCTGGAAGTGCGGGCATTGCCCGGCCTCTTCTGTGCGGGACAGATCAATGGCACGACCGGCTATGAGGAGGCGGCGGCCCAGGGGCTGGTTGCCGGCACCAATGCCGCGGCGCGGGCACGAAGCGAGGCGCCGATGATCCTCGACCGGGCCAGTTCCTATATCGGCGTGATGATCGACGACCTGGTGTTGCAGGGCGTGACCGAACCCTATCGCATGCTGACCGCGCGCGCCGAATATCGACTGCGACTCCGTGCCGACAATGCCGAGACGCGGCTGGGGGATATCGGCCTGGCCCATGGCATCATTGGTCCGGATCGGGCGGCGCGCTTCGCCGCACGGGCCAGTGCGCGCGCTACGATCGAGGCGGAACTGGCCCGGCCCTATACCGCGACCGAGATGGCGCGGGCAGGGGCGAGTGTACGGCAGGATGGCGCGCGGCGCAGCCTGTTCGAATGGGCACGCTTTCCCGAGGTGCAAGCCGATCTGCTGGTGACGCTGGCGCCGAGCCTGGCAGCGGGGCCAGCGGACCTGCGCGCCGAGATTTTGGAGGACGCGCATTATGCGCCCTATCTCGAACGACAGGATGCGGAGATTGCCGCCCTGCGTCGGGACGAGCGCGTGGCCATCCCGGCGGACTTCGACTTTGCCAGCGTCGGCGGCCTGTCGAGCGAGATGATCGAGCGGCTCGACGGGGCACGACCCGACACGTTGGCTGCTGCGGGCCGTATCCGCGGCATCACCCCGGCGGCGCTCGCCGCCATCCTTGTCCATGTGCGGCGGAAGGCAGCATGACCGAAGACGAAGCGCGGGCCTGGCTCGACGCCCATTTTGATGTTCCACGTGAAACATGGGATCGGCTGGAGCGCTATGTGTCGCTTTTGCTGTCCGCGATGGACGAGCAGAATCTGATCGCCGAATCGACCCGGCCCCATGTCTGGGCACGGCATATCGTCGACTCGGCCCAGCTGCTGCTGCACGCCAAGGATGCGGGGGAGGGGCCTTGGATGGACCTGGGCTCGGGCGCAGGCCTGCCCGGCATCGTCGTCGCCAGCATGTCCGACCGGCCGCTGATCATGGTCGAATCGCGCCGCAAGCGGATCGACTTCCTCAATGATGTTATCGCGGAGCTGGGACTGACCAACGCCTCCGTCTTTGGCGGTCGGGTCGAGGTCGCGACGGCGACCAAGTCGGCCGTTATCAGCGCCCGCGCCTATGCGCCGCTGCCCAAATTGCTCCAGTCGGCCCAACATCTGTCCGATGAAAAGACGATTTGGGTGCTGCCCAAGGGACGAAATGCGCAGAATGAACTGGAGACAGCGCGTCCGGCATGGCAAGGTGCGTTTCATGTGGAACGCAGCGTGACCGACGCCGACAGCGCCATCATCGTCGCGCGATCCGTCAAACCTGTCAAAAAGAAGGGTCGAGGATGATTTGTATCGCCATCGCCAATCAGAAGGGCGGAGTCGGCAAGACCACCACGGCTATCAATCTGGCGACCGGCCTGGCCGCGACGGGGCTGCGCGTGCTGCTGGTCGATCTCGATCCGCAGGGCAATGCCTCGACCGGGCTGGGCGTCAATCATGCCGATCGCGAACGGTCGAGCTATGACCTGCTGGTCGGCAATTGCGAACTGGACGAGGCGGTCGTCACCACCCGCGTGCCCAAGCTGGACCTGATCCCGGCGACCCAGGATCTGTCCGGGGCGGAGATCGAGCTGATTGACTATGAGCAGCGCACCCACCGGCTGGAACGGGTGCTGGCCGAGGCGCCCGCCGGGCGCTGGGACATCTGCCTGATCGACTGTCCGCCCTCGCTTGGCCTGTTGACGGTCAATGCGATGGTTGCCGCGCAATCGCTGCTCGTGCCGTTGCAGTGCGAATTCTTTGCGCTGGAGGGGCTGTCGCAGCTTTTGCAGACGGTCGAGCGTATCCGCAGCCGGTTCAACACCGGCCTGTCGATCCTGGGCGTGGCGCTGACCATGTATGATCGTCGCAACCGGCTGACCGATCAAGTCGCCGACGATGTGCGCGCCGTGCTGGGCGACCTCGTCTTCACCACCGTCATTCCGCGCAATGTGCGCCTGTCCGAGGCGCCGAGCCATGGCGTGCCGGCGCTCATCTATGATTTCCGCTGTTCGGGGTCGGAAGCCTATATGCGTCTGGCGCGCGAACTGATCGCGCGTCTTCCCCGACAGGAGGTAGCGGCTTGAGCGACGAGATTGGGGAAAAGCAGAAGCCGGTAAAGCGGCCGCACGGTCTGGGCCGCGGCCTGTCGGCGCTGCTGGGCGATGTCAGCCGGGAAGAGCCGGTGGCGGCGAGCGCCAACAGCGCTGCGCCGTCGAGCAAGGCGGTGCAGAATATCGAGGTCGCGCTGATCCAGCCGCACCCCGAACAGCCGCGTCGTCATTTCGACCAGGACGCGCTGCAGGAGCTGGCCGACAGCATCGCCAAGCGCGGCGTGATCCAGCCGATCATCGTCCGTCCCCATGGCGGCGGTTTCCAGATCGTCGCGGGCGAGCGGCGCTGGCGCGCGGCGCAGAAGGCGCAGTTGCATCGCATCCCGGCGATCGTGCGCGATTTCGACGAGCAGGAAACGCTGGAAATCGCGCTGGTCGAGAATATCCAGCGCGAGGATCTCAACCCGATCGAAGAAGCCGAGGCCTATCGCAAGCTGATCGGCGAATTCCATCATAGCCAGGAAGCGCTGGGCCGCATCGTCGGCAAGTCGCGCAGCCATATCGCCAATCTGATGCGCCTGCTCGACCTGCCCGATCCGGTGCAGCAGGCGGTGTCGCACGGGCGGATCAGTATGGGCCATGCCCGCGCGCTGATCGGCGTGCCGGGCTGCGAATCGATGGCGCTGATGGTCGAGCAGAAGGGGCTTTCGGTCCGCGAGACCGAGCAGCTGGTGCGCAAGACCAAGAAGGGCGAGGATGCCGAGTCCAAGTCGCGCGGCGCAACTCCCGGCGGCAAGGATGCCGATATCGCGGCACTGGAGCAGCATCTGGCCGATATATTGGGCCTGAAGGTCGAGATTGCCGACAGCGGTGACGGGCCAGGCACATTGTCGCTGCGCTATTCGACGCTCGACCAGCTCGACATGCTGTGCCAGCGCCTGTCGGGCGAGCGGATCTAAAAAAGCCGCGTCGGTTCGGTTCTGGATGAGGGGGCGTGCAAAGCGCTTCCCCCTCACAGAATCAGGCACTAGGCTGGTGCCATGGCCGATATCCAATCCACCCAAGCCGCCGCTCCCGCCATCATCCGCCGCGCCGATTATCGCGTGCCCGACTGGCTGATCCCCGACATCGCCCTCGACTTCGACCTGGATGCCGCGCGGACGCGGGTCTGGTCCGACATGTCGGTGGCGCGCAATGGCGACCATGACCGGCCGCTGCGGCTCGACGGTGACGGGCTGGTGCCGCTGGCGGTGAAGGTCGACGGCCGCACCCTCAACGAAACGGAATGGACGCTGGAGGCCGGCGCGCTGGTCGTCCCCCTCGGCGGTGCGACGCACAAGGTGGAGGTGCTGGTCGAGCTGGCGCCGGAGAGCAACAGCAAGCTGATGGGCCTTTATGCCAGCGGCGGCCTGCTCTGCACCCAGTGCGAGGCGGAGGGCTTCCGCCGCATCACCTTCTTCCCCGACCGGCCGGATATCCTGTCGCGCTACAGCGTGAAGCTGACCGCGGACAAGGCGCGCTACCCGATCCTGCTCGCCAATGGCGATCCGGTCGAGCAGGGCGATCTGGAGGACGGCCGCCACTGGGCGCTGTGGAATGATCCTTTCCCCAAGCCCTGTTATCTGTTCGCGCTGGTGGCCGGCGACCTCGCCTGTAACGCCGACCGTTTCGTGACGATGAGCGGGCGCGAAGTGGAGCTGGGCATCTGGGTGCGCGAGGCCGACCTGCCGCGCACCGACCATGCGATGCAGGCGCTCAAGAACAGCATGGCCTGGGACGAGCGCGTCTATGGCCGCGAATATGATCTGGACGTGTTCAACATCGTCGCGGTCGCCGATTTCAATTTCGGCGCGATGGAGAACAAAGGGCTCAACATCTTCAATTCGCGCTACATATTGGCCGATCCGGAGACCGCGACCGACATCGACTATGATGGTGTCGAGGGCGTGGTAGCGCATGAATATTTCCACAACTGGTCGGGCAATCGGGTCACCTGTCGCGACTGGTTCCAGCTGTCGCTGAAGGAAGGCTTCACCGTCTTTCGCGACCAGAATTTTTCGGCCGACATGGGCAGCCATGCGGTCAAGCGGATCGAGGATGTGCGCATTCTGCGCGCGGCCCAGTTCCAGGAGGATTCAGGCCCGCTGGCGCATCCGGTGCGGCCCGAATCCTATATGGAAATCAGCAACTTCTACACCGCGACCATCTATAACAAGGGCGCCGAGCTGATCCGCATGATGGCGCTGATGCTGGGCGCGGAGCGGTTCCGCGCCGGCACCGACCTCTATTTCGACCGGCATGATGGCGAGGCGGCGACCTGCGAGGATTTCGTCCGCGCGATGGAGGAGGGCGGCGAGATCGACCTTGGCCAGTTCCGCCGCTGGTATGAGCAGGCGGGCACGCCCCATGTCCGCGCGCTGCTGAGCCATGATCCGGTCAGCCGCACCGCCGAGCTGCTACTGGAACAGAGCGTGCCGCCGACGCCGGGCCAGCCCGACAAGCGGCCGATGGCGATCCCGCTGCGCGTCGCGCTCTATGATCCGGCGACCGGCAGCCATCATGGCGACCAGTTGCTGATGCTGACGGAGGCGCAGCAGCGTTTCACGTTCGACAATTTCGCCAGCCTGCCGATCCTGTCGATCAACCGCGGCTTTTCCGCGCCGGTGATCGTCGAGACAAATCGTAGCCAGGCGGATCTCGCCTTCCTGTCGGCGCATGATGACGATCCCTTCGCCCGTTATGAGGCGATGCAGCAGTTGATGGTCAATGTGCTGGTCGGCCAGGTGGCGGGCCAGAGCGTCGACGTGGCCGCAGTGGTCGACGCGGTGCGCAACACCATCACCGATCCGCTGCTCGATCCGGCTTTCGTCGCGGAGGCGGTGCGCCTGCCGAGCGAAGCCTATCTGGGCGACCAGATGAAGCAGGTGGACCCGGACGCGATCCATGCCGCCCGCGATGCCCTCCAGACGCGCCTGGGCGCCGATCTGGAGCCGCTGTGGCGCGATATTCATGCCAGGACCAAGGCGAACGGCTTTGCGGTCTCTCCGGCCGCCAAGGGCGCGCGCAAGCTGCGCAATGTCGCGCTGCTCTATCTGGTCGCCTCGGGCGCGGAGGACGGGCCGGCGATCGCCTATGCCCAGTATAGCGAGGCCGACAACATGACGGAGCGCCAGTCGGCGCTGGCAACGCTGGCAAGCGGCACCAGCCCGGAACGGGAGGCGGCGCTCGACATTTTCTATAATCGCTACAGCGACGATGCGCTGACCCTGGACAAATGGTTCCAGACCCAGGCCTTCGCCTTCCATCCCGATACGGTGGAACTGGTTGCGCAGCTGGGCCAGCACAAGGCGTTCACGCTCAATAACCCGAACCGGGTGCGATCGCTCTATGGCGCCTTTGCCGGCAACCAGTGGGCCTTCCACCACAAGTCGGGCAAGGGCTATCGGCTGGTCGCCGACTGCATCATCGCGCTGGACAAGCTCAATCCGCAGACCGCCGCCCGGCTGGTGCCGCCGCTCGGCCGCTGGAAGCGCTTCGATGAAGGCCGCGCCGCACTGATGCGGGCGGAACTGCAGCGCATCCTGAATGAGCCCGGCCTGTCCAAGGACGTGACCGAGCAGGCGAGCAAGAGCCTGGAGGGATAAGGGAAAGGCGGCGGCCGGGGCGTTCAAACCTCGGCCGGCCGATCAGTCCTTTTGCGCCGCGACCCAGGCGGCCACGTCGGTCGCCACCTTGTTGGCGGCGCTGTTAAGCGGCGCGCCGACGCTGCCGGCGTCGATCTTGCCGCCGACCGGCGCGCTGGCGGTGAAGCGCTGGCGCGCGATGGCGACGCCGGCTGGAGTCATCAGCGCCGCGTCGAAGGTGACGACCGCATTATTGCTGGCCTGGTCGATGGTGAAGCTGATCAGCTCGCCGCTCAGGCGCTGGCCGCCGTCGCCGGAAAACTGGCCGGGATCGAGCACGATCCGGTCGGTGGTGGCCGACACGGTTTCGGCCAGCAGCCGCCGGAACAGATGGCGGGGCGTTTCGGCCCACTGCACCTTGGTGACATAGGCGACCGAGGTCGGCGTCACCTGCACCGGCACGCGCACCGTGTCGATGACGCGCGCAGCTTCGGGATCGACGATGATCAGGCTGCGGCCGCCGCCGGCATTGCTCTGCGCGCCGGTCGGCACCTTGTGCGCGGCGTCGAGCGTCAGCAGTTGTTGCGGCGGCTTGCTGCCGATCGAGACGCAGCCGGACAGGGCGATTGCAGCGGCCAGCGCCAGCGATGCGCCACCCAGTTTCTTGTGGACCATCATCCGGCTCCCTTTCATGGCTTATAGTCGGGCAGCTGGGGCGATCCGACGATCGAGCCCGCGCCCTGCTGGTCGAGTTTTTCGGCAACGCCGCGGAAGGCGCGCGACATTTCACGCAGGTCGCGAACCAGGCGGTTCACTTCCGGCATGGTCTGGTTGCTGAAGGCATGCACGCCGGGCTGGGCCTCGGCGATGGTCTTGTCGAGCGTGTCGATGCTGCGGCTGGCGGAAGCGACGCTCTTGCGCAGGTCGGCCATCAGCGGGCGGCCTTCGTCATTGATCAGGCCATTGGTGGTCGCGGCCAGCTCGCCAATCTGCTGCGCGGCGACGCCGGTGCGCTGCACCGCGATGCGCGCTTCGGCCAGGGTAGCGGCGATTTCCGGGCTGCGATCGGCCAGCGATCCGGTCACGCGGTCGAGATTGGCGAGGATGCCGGCGATCGACTGCTGATTCTTGTCATTGAGCAGCTCGGTGAGCTTCTCGGTCAGGGTCGACAGGCGCTCCAGCAGCTGCGGCGCATTATTGAGCAGTTCGCCCAGCGCCCCCGGCTTGGTCGGGATCACCGGCACGCCGTCGGGGCAGGCGGACTGGCTGTTGTCGGCGGGGCAGACGATCGGCGGCGCGCCCTTGACCGCGCCGTCCAGCACGATCTCGCTGACGCCGGTGAAGCCGACGCCAGCGATGGTCGCGGTCGTGCCCTGCAGCACCGGGGTGCCGTCCTTCACCGAAATGCGGACCTTCACGAAGCTGGGATCACGCTTCCACAGTTCGATCTTCTCGACCTGGCCGGAGGGAACGCCGGAATAATTGACGCCCGATCCCTTGGCGAGGCCGTTCACCGACTGCTTGAAGAAGATGTCATATTCCTTGTTGTCGCCCTGCGACAGGCGCGAGAACCAGAAGGCCGCCGCCATGATGGCGGCCAGCAGCAGCAGCGTGACCGCGCCGACCAGCACATGATTGGACCGGGTTTCCATATCCTATTGCCTTCCGTCCGCTTGTTTTTCGGCAGCGGCCTTGCCGCGTTCGCGCGTGACCGCCGCGGTTGCGGCGCGGCCACGCGGACCGTTGAAATATTCCTGGATCCAGGGGTGATCGAGCGCCAGCAATTCGTCGATCGTCCCGACCGCGATCACCTTCTTGTCGGCCAGCACCGCAACACGGTCGCAGATCGAATAGAGGGTGTCGAGATCATGGGTGATGAGGAAGACGGTGAGGCCCAGCGTCTCCTGCAACTTGCGCGTCTGGTCGTCGAACGCGGCCGCGCCGATCGGGTCGAGGCCGGCGGTCGGCTCGTCGAGGAACAAGAGGTCCGGGTCCAGCGCCAGGGCGCGGGCCAGGCCGGCGCGCTTCTTCATGCCGCCCGACAGTTCGGCCGGATATTTGGGGCCGGCCTCGGCCGGCAGGCCGGTCATGCGGATCTTGTAGGCGGCGATCTCGTCGCGCAGCACCGGGCCGATATTGGGATAATATTCGCGGATCGGCACTTCGACATTCTCGGCCACGGTCAGGGTCGAGAAGAGCGCGCCGCCCTGGAACAGCACGCCCCAGCGCTTGCGGATCGCCAGTGCCTCGTCATCGTCCAGGCGGCCGACCATGTCTTCGCCAAAGACATGGACTTCGCCCTCGTCGGGCACCTGAAGGCCGATGATCGACCGCATCAGCACCGACTTGCCGGTGCCCGATCCGCCGACCACGCCCAATATCTCGCCCTTGCGCACGTCGAGGTCGAGATTTTCGTGGACGGTCTGGTCGCCGAAGCTGTTTTTCAGGCCGCGCACCGAAATGGCGATGTCGTCGGACGCGACCGCGCGTTCGATCCGCTCTTCCTTGGCCTGGCGTTCATCGGTGGTCATCAGTTCCAGCCCACCCAGGTGAAGAAGACGGCGAAGAAGGCGTCGAGCACGATCACCAGGAAGATCGCCTGGACCACGGCCGCCGTGGTGCGCAGGCCGACTTCCTCGGCATTGGCCTTGACCTGCATGCCCTGGAAACAGCCGCTGATGCCGATGATGAGGCCGAAGACGGGCGCCTTGATCAGGCCCACCCACAGATCGTGGATCGGCACCACTTCGCGGAGGCGCTGGACGAAGGTGATCGGCGGGATGTCGAGCGACACGGCGCACAGGAAGCCGCCGCCGATGATCGCGATGATCGAGGAATAGAAGCCGAGCAGCGGCATCATCACCACCACCGCCAGGGTGCGGGGCAGCACCAGCGCCTCCATCGGCGACACGCCGATGGTGCGCATCGCGTCGACCTCCTCGGTCAGCTTCATCGTGCCGAGCTGGGCCGCGAAGGCCGAGCCGGAGCGACCCGCCACCATGATCGCGGTCATCAGCACGCCCAGTTCGCGGAAGGTGAGGCGACCGACCAGGTTGATGGTCAGCATCTCCATGCCGAACTGGCGCAACTGGACCGCGCCCTGCTGGGCAATGACGATGCCGATCAGGAAGCTCATCAGGCCGATGATGCCCAGCGCCGAGACGCCGACCACTTCGAACCGCTGGACCACGGCGTTGATGCGGAAGCGGCTGGGGTGACGGATCAGGCCCCAGACCGTGACCAGCACGCCGCCGAAGAAGCCGAGCAGGCCGACCAGCGTATTGACGGAATTGATCACCGCCTCGCCGATCTGGCCCAATACCCGGTTGATGGGGGAGACATAGGTCGGGCGGATATCCACCGGTTCGTCGATCTTGCCGACCGCGCCGATCAGTCGCTTGCAGTCCGTGCTGCCGCCGGACACTTCCGTCTCCAGCCGCTTGGCGGTGCGATGGATGGTCCAGGCGCCGATCGTGTCCATATGGTCGATATCGGCGACGTCGATGCAGGCGATGGGGCCGGAAATGGCGTCCAACCGGTTCGGCATGTCGTGCAAACAGGCGATCGACCAGGTGCCGGACAGGCGTATGACCTTGCCGCCGTCGTCGCGGCTTTCCTCAACGAGATCAGCGGCTTTGTTCATGTGGAGGGATTAGTGGTCCATTATCGGTTGCGCGGCAAGCCGAAACGGCCCATCCGCCAGACAGAACGACGGGCAGGGATAAAAGTTTCGGACACGGCATGACATACAGGTTGGCGATTTACGACATGGACCGCACGGTGACCTTTTCGGGCACCTATACCGGCTTTCTCATCCATGTGGCCGCCCATATGGCGCCTTGGCGATTGATCTTCCTGCCGCTCATTCCCTTCGTCATGCTGGCCTATGTGGTGAAGCTGATCAGCCGCCAGACGCTGAAGGAAACCAACCAGTGGCTGATGATCGGCGGCCGCGCCGACCGGGCGAAGCTGCAGCCGCATATCGAAAGCTATGCCGACAAGGTGATGGCGAAGAATGTCCGCGCCGGCGCGCTGGAGCAGATCGCGCAGGATCGCGCGGCGGGTTATCGGCTGGTGCTCGCCACCGCCTCCTATCGCCTCTATGTCGAGGCGATCGCACGGCGGCTGGGCTTCGACACGGTGATCGCGACCGACCATGTCGGGCAGGATCTGCCCTATGTCCGTGCCAAGATTTCCGGCGAGAATTGCTATGACACCGGCAAGCTGCGGATGATCAAGGCGTGGATGGCGGCCGAGGCGATCGACCGCAGCCAGGCGCATATCCGCGCCTATTCCGACCATGTGTCGGACGCGCCGATGCTGGAATTTGCTGACGAGGCCTTCGCGTCCAACCCGCACCCGCCGCTCGCCAAGATGGCGGCCGAGCGCGGCTGGACGCGGGTGGACTGGAGCTAAGGGATCAGCGCATCGCGGTGCGGGCGAGCGCGTCGCAATCGGCGTCGCCCACGGTCGGCTGCTTCTCGCCGCCGATCGCATCGCCGATCATCCTGATTATGCCCTTGGCCGAACGGGCGTCCTTGGGCAGCTGAATATCGGGCGTCTTGATCGTGCCGGCGACCGGCACGCTGCCCTTCAGCCGCAACAGGCTGTCCTGCTTGGGCACGCCGCTCAGCGCCAGCGCCAGCCGCTCGTCCGACAGGCGTATCGTGCCCGTGGCATGGGTCTGGGCGCGGGATGTGTCGATCAGCACCGGACCCGGCCGGGCGATACCGTCCCGCACATCCAGCCGGGTGATGATGCAGCGCAGGACGGCTTCCTTCCGCTTCGACAGGGTCAGGCCGCGGCCGACATCCTGCCCCATCAGCGCGGCGGTGCGGTCCGGGATGCGGCCGTCGCGGGCGACCAGCGCGATCGTGCCGGTCGACGTGCCCAGTGCCTGACGGATGGTTCTGCCGCGTCCCTTGATCGCGACCCGTCCGATCAGAGCGCCGTCGATCCGGGCGTCGGGGAAGAAATCGAGCAGCCGTGCGTTACGCATCGCCATGGCGATGTCGAGCAGGGGCCCGCCGTCGCGCTGGTCGATGCCGATCCGGCCGGACAGTGTGCCGCGTGTGAGGCCCAGCGTCAGCGGCTCGACCGACAGCCGGCTGCGCTCCAGGCTGATCGTGCCAGTGAGCGAGCGGAACGGGCTGGGGCCGGGCCACAGCAATTGCCGCACCTTGAGGTCCAACTTGCCGTCGGTGCGATCGACGGTGGAGAGGTCGATCGCCGTATCGGGGATCAGGCGCGGTCCGAGCTGTGCGCGTTTGGCCGCCGCCTTCGCCTTGCCGGCATTGCTCGACAGATCGTCGAAATCGAAGCGGTCGGCGCTGAGCGCGCCGTCGATCCGGGTGCGGCCGTCACGCTTGCGGATGGTGGCATGGCCGGCAATGTCGGACCAGCCGATCGTGCCTTTCAGCCCCTCGACGATCCAGTCCGGCCGCTCGCGTGTCACCCGCGCGGTCAGCCTGACCGGCTGGGTGCCGGGCAGGCCGGCCTCGATGATGGCGTCGAGCAGGGCAAGGTCGGCGCCATGGGCGGTCGCTTCGCCGCGCAGATGGCCGATGTCGAGCGGGCCATCCATCGTGCCCTTGAGGGTGAAGCCGACCGCGTCGCCGCTGATCGCCGCGTCGAACGGCCAGCGCTGGCCCGGCCGGCTGTCGAGGATCGGGCCGCCGGTCGCGGTGACGATCACGGGATGGCCACGCACATTGCCGCTGCCCGACAGGCGCAGGCCGCGCGGATCGACGGTCAGCGCGGCATCGACCGATCGCCCGCGCTTGTCATCGCGATAGGCGATGCGGCTGTCGGTAACGATCAGGCTGTGCAGCGCCGGGCGGCCGCCGCGCCTGTCGCTGCCCTTGCTGCGCTCGCCGCTCCAATTTTCGCGGCCCTGCGCGTCGCGATAGAAATGGAGCCGGGCGCGCCGCGCTTCCAGCCGCTCCAGCACCGGCCCGCCGGTCAGCAGGCCCCAGACGGAAAAACCGGCGCGGATCTCGCCGATCCGGGCCAGGTCGGGCAGGGTTGGCTTCACCCAGCCGGGTTGCGGCACGCGCAGGTCGCGCAGGGTGACGATAGGGTGGAAGGACAGGCTATCCGCCCGCGCCATCGCGCCGATCGTCACCGGCTTGCCGATACGGTCGGACAGGCGGCGCTCGATCGGCCCCTTCATCCAGCCCCAGGGAAAGGCGGCGAGGACCAGCAGCAGGATCGCACAGAGCAGGATCAGGCTTACCAGCCCGCGCACCGCCCATCGTTTTGCCCCGCTGGCCATCCCTGTCGCTCTCCCGTCCGGCCCGATCGGCCGTGTCGGCGCTCAACGCGCGGCGTTGCGGCTTGGTTCAGAGCACGCGATTGGGCAGCGGTTCTTCCGCCACGAAGGCGCGGATATTGGCGAGCAGCATCTGCGCCATCTGGGCCACCGCCGCGTCGGTCGCGCCGCCGGTATGGGGGGTCAGGATGCAATGGGGGACATCGGCCCAGCGCGCCGGATCGGTCGGTTCCTGCGCATAGACGTCGAGCGCCGCGCCGCCCAGCCGCCCGGCGCGCAAGGCATCAATCAGCGCATCCTCGTCCACCAATTGCCCGCGCGCGACATTGACGAGCAGGCCATTCGGGCCGAGCGCATCGAGGATAGCGGCGGAGATCATGCCGCGATTGTCGTCGGTCGCGCGCGCGGCGACGACCAATATGTCGCTCTCTGCCGCCAGCGCTTCCAAACTCTCGCTGCGCGGCCAGGCAAGGCCGGGCTTGTCGCGCGGCCCCCACCACCGGGTCGTCATGCGCAGCACATCGGCGCGCGCCGCGATGGCGATGCCGATGCTGCCCATGCCGACGATGCCCAGCCGGGCGCCGGCGACCGATCGGGTGATGGTCTTGCCGCCGGGCAGCCATTCGCCCGCGCGCAAGGCCCGGTCGCCGCTGACGATCTGCCGCCGATGGGCGAGGATGAGGCCGATCGCATGGTCGGCGACATCCTCCGCATTGGCGTCGCCCGCATGGCTGACGGCGATGCCGTTCGCCCGCGCCCAGTCGAGGTCCACCCCGTCATAGCCGACGGTGAAGCAGGCAATCAGCCGCAGCCGCGTCATCGCCGCCAGCATGGCGGGATCGAGCCGGAACTCGCCGGCTGTCACCACTATCTCCGCCTCGGCAAGGCGGGCGCGCCCGGCCTCCTCCCATAGCCCCATGACGTCATATTGCATCGCCAGGATCGGCAGCAGCGGCGCCAGATGGGGCTGGGCGATCAGGATGACCGGGCGCAGGCGCTCCATTATCCTATCGCCTTCAGCGCCTGGGCGAAGTCGGCGATCAGATCGTCGGCATCCTCGCAGCCGATCGAGATGCGCACCATATTGTCGCCGATCGCCAGCGCCTTCTTGCGCTCGGCCGGCACCGACAAATGGGTCATCGCGGCGGGATGGCTGGCCAGCGTCTCGGTGCCACCCAGACTCACCGCCAGCTTGGCGATCTTGAGCGCGTCAAGGAAGGCGAAGGCCTCCGCCTCGCCACCCTTCAGATAGAGCGAGAAGGTGGAGCCGGCGCCGGTGCAGTGGCGGCGATAAATGTCGGCCTGCCGCTCGGTCTCGGGGAAGCCGAGATAGACGACCTTCTCCACCTGCGGCTGGTCCTTCAGCCAGGTGCAGACCTTCTCCGCATTCTCGCCGGCGCGGCTCATCCGCAATTCCAGCGTCTCCAGCGACCGCAACAGCATCCAGGCGCTGTGCGGGTCGAGGATCGTACCGATCGTGTTGCGCATCAGGCGAATGCTGTTGATCAGCGCATTGGAGCCGAGCACGCCGCCGGCGACCAGATCGCTATGCCCGCCGGCATATTTGGTAAGGCTGTAGATCACGAGGTCGGCGCCATGGTTGATCGGTCGGTGCCACAGCGGCCCCAGGAAGGTATTGTCGATCGCGATCGGCGGAACATGATCCTCGCCCGCAAACAGCGCATCGCGGCGCGCGACCACCGCCTCCAGATCGACCAGCACATTGGTCGGATTGGCCGGGCTTTCCAGATAGAGCATGGCGACCCGGCCCAGCCCCTTGGCCTTCTCGATCACCGCGCCAATCTCTTCCTCGGTCGCGCCGGCGGGGAAATCGAGCCACTGCACCCCGAAGCGGCCGAGGATGCGGCCGATCAGCGATTCGGTCGCGGCATAGAGCGGGGCGCTATGAACGATGACGTCACCCGGCTGCACCAGCGCGAGCAGGGTGGTGGCGATCGCCGACATGCCGCTGGAAAAGAGCAGGGCATCCTCCGCTTCCTCCCACACCGACAGCCGATCCTCGGCGATTTCCTGATTGGGGCCGTTGAAGCGCGAATAGACGAGGCCCTCGGCGCCGCCGGGGCGGATGCCGGTCACCCCCTCGAAATGGCGCTTGCCCGCGGCCGCGCTCTCGAAGGCGAAGGTGGAGGTCAGGAAGATCGGGGGCTTCAATGATCCTTCCGACAGGGTCGGGTCATAGCCATGGCCCATCATCAGGGTCGCGGGCTTCAGCTTGCGGCCGTCAATCTCCAGGATCGGCGCCTTGGGACGGCGGCGATTATGGGTCGGCTCGACGCCGGTCAGGTCGGCTTCGGTGACGGGGGGCGGGGTTTCGCCGGTCATGTCATTCTCCTGCATCTGGCGGCCTCTGCTGTGCCGCTCATGGATGGCGGGAGTGTAACGCAGGATCGGGGCTGGGGGCCAGCGGAGAGTGATATAATCTTTCTTGTCGGGGTATGATTGTTTCGAACGAGATCGACGGAATCTCGGTCCGTCAAGGCACCGGCGCACGGGGCCGCATGTCCCCGTGCGCGGGCATCGCCCCTTATTGCTTGGCGTATTTCGCCTTCAGCGACAGATCATGGTCATGGTGGGATTCGCCATTGAGGTCGATCCGGACCATTTCGATCGCGCCGGTGAAGGTGCCGCCGGTCGGGCCATAATCTTCCACCACCGGTTCGCCATTGTCGTGGCCGATGTCCATGAAGTCGTCGAAGGAGAAGATGGCCGGCACGGTTTTTTCGATATGCCCCGAGCCGATCGCCTTGCCGTTCGCGGTGAAGGTCACCGTGCCGCCCTTGCCGGCGCCGCCGCCATCATAGGCGAAGTCGAGCAGCAGGTCGTGGCTGCCCTTGCCCAGCGGTTCGTCCGCGCGCACGATGAAGGTTTCCAGCCCCACCCAGTTATGGGCATAGGCGAGCACGCCGTCCTTCATGTAGAAGCTCCAGCCGCCAAACTTGCCGCCCTGGGCGATGATCGCGCCATTGGCCGGCTCCGCGCCCAGCTCCACCTTCGCGGTGACGGTGAAATTGGTGTTCTTGACGTTCGGGACCGTATTCTCGTTCATCCGGGTCATCCCCGGCAGGAAGGTCATGGAGGTGCGGCCGTTGAGCAGGTCGGGCCGGCCGGCGACGCGGGCGTCGAAGCGTTCGCGCTGGCGCGGGTCGAGCGGCAGGACATTATATTTGGCCGCCTCGATCAGGAAGCGGTCCTGCAACTTGCGCAGCATGTCGGGATTCTGGTCCGCGATATTATGGGCCTGGGTCCAGTCGTCCGGGCCATAAAGTTCCCAGGTATCATCCTCGATCTCGCCCACCGTCTCGCGCTTGTCGGGCCAGGGCAGGCGATGCATCGTCATGGCGGTCCAGCCGTCATGATAGATGCCGCGGTTGCAGCCGATCTCGAAATATTGGGTCGTGTGCCGGTCATCCGCCTCGGCCTCGTCGAACAGATAGGCCATGCTGACGCCTTCCAGCGGTTTTTGCTGGATGCCGTTGACGAAATCGGGTTCGGGCACCCCGGCCAGTTCGAGGATGGTCGGCGCGACGTCGATCAGATGGTGGAACTGGTGGCGCAATTCGCCCTTGGCCTTGATCTTCTCGGGCCAGCGCATCGTCATGCCGACGCGGGTGCCGCCCCAGTGGGATGCGACGATCTTGCTCCACTGATAGGGGGCGTTCATCGCATGGGCCCAGCCCGAGGGCATATGGTTGAAGGAATTGGGCCCGCCAATCTCGTCGAGCCGCGGCAGGATGTCCGCCGTCGTCATGCCGATGCTGTTCTGATAGGCCAGTTCGTTGAAGGTGCCATAGGGGCCGGCCTCGGCCGAGGCGCCATTGTCGCCCAGGATATAGATGACCAGCGTGTCTTCCAGCACGCCTCGTGCCTCCAGCGTGTCGAGCAGGCGGCCGACATGATGGTCGGTATGGGTGGCGAAGGCAGCATAGGTTTCGGCCAGGCGGCAGGAAACCTTGCGATCATCGTCGGTCAGTTCGTCCCATTCGGGCAGCCATTCGGTCGGCGCGGTCAGTTCCGCATCCTTGGGGATGACGCCCAGTTCCTTCTGCTTTGCGAAGGTGATCTCCCGCTGCTTGTTATAGCCATGGTCGAACTTGCCCTTATACTTGTCGACCCACTCCTTGGGCACATGGTGCGGCGCGTGGGTGGCGCCGAAGGAGAGATAGGCGAACCAGGGCTTGTCCGGGGTGAAGGTCTGGAGCGATCCGGTCCAGTTGAGCACTTGATCGACCAGATCCTCGGTCAGGTGATAGCCCTCCTCGATGGTCTTGGGCGGCTCGATCGGCGTCACGCCATCGACCAGTGGCGGGGCATATTGATTGGTGTCGCCGCCCAGGAAGCCATAGAATTTCTCGAACCCGTCGCCGATCGGCCAATGGTCGAACGGGCCGGACGGGCTGGTTTCCCAGGTCGGCGTCTGGTGCATCTTGCCAAAGGCGCCGGTGCTGTAGCCATTATATTTGAGGATCTGGGCGACGGTCGCGCAGGTGTCCGGGCGCAGGCCGGTATTGCCCGGCATGGCGGTGGCAACCTCGGTAACACCACCCATGTTCACCGTATGATGATTGCGCCCGCACAGCAGCGCCTGGCGCGAGGGCGAGCAGAGGGCGGTGGTGTGGAAACGGGTGAAGCGTATCCCTTCCTTCCCGACTCGTTCGGCCGTCGGCATGAGGCAGGGGCCGCCAAAGGCGCTGCTGGCGCCAAAGCCCATATCGTCGATCAGCACGATCAGCACATTGGGGGCGCCGGCCGGCGGGCGCAGAAACTCCTTGGCCGGCGGGCTCTGCGCTTCCTTGGCGTTCATCGGCGTGTCGTGCGGCGGCACGCGCTCGGGGATCGGCAGGACATAGCGATTGAGTTCGGGCGGGCTCTTGCGGGTCGACATGCTGCTATCCTCGTTCGCGATGGACGTGATGGAGCGAAGCCTAGTCGGGGCGGCCATATTGGCTATTGGGGTTTCCCCCGATGCCCGATGCCTGATGTCCGGTGCGCGGGGTGAACGCATGCACCACTTTCCCCCATCCGCCACAGCCCCTACATCTCCCCCAATGCCGCCGGTTCTTCCCTCCATCCTCACCGACTGGTTCGCATCGCGCGGCTGGCGGGTGCGGCGGCATCAGAGTGACATGCTCATGGCGGCGCAGCGGGGGGAACATGCGCTGCTGGTCGCGCCGACCGGGGCGGGCAAGACGCTGGCGGGCTTCCTGCCGACGCTCGCCGACCTGATCGCCAATCCTGCCGACGGGCTGCATACCCTTTATGTCTCGCCCTTGAAGGCGCTGGCGGTCGATGTGCGGCGCAACCTGCTGACGCCGATCGAGGAGATGGGGCTACCCATCCGGGTGGAAACGCGCACCGGCGACACCCCGTCCGACCGCAAGGCGCGGCAGCGGGTGCGGCCGCCGCACATCTTGCTGACCACGCCCGAATCCCTGTCGCTGCTGCTGAGCTATCCCGACGGTGCGCTGCTGTTCGAGCATCTGCGCACCGTCATCGTCGATGAGGTCCATGCCTTTGCCACGCAGAAGCGCGGCGACCTGCTCAACCTGTCGATGGCGCGGTTGCAGGCGATCAACCCGGACCTGCGCCGGGTGGCGCTGTCCGCGACGGTGGCCGATGTCGATGCCTATCGCGCCTGGCTGGCGCCTGATGGCGATATCGATGCGGTGACGCCGGTGCTGGGGGAGGCGGGGGCGGAGCCCGACGTCACTATCCTGATCCCGGAGGGGCGGGTGCCCTGGTCGGGCCATTCGGGCAAATATGCCGCCAGCCAGGTGATGGCGGAGATCGCGGTGCGGCAGACGACCCTGGTCTTCTGCAACACGCGCGGCCTGGCCGAGCTGATCTTCCAGGAATTATGGTCGGTCAATGACGCGAACCTGCCGATCGCCATCCATCATGGCAGCCTGTCGATCGAGGCGCGGCGCAAGGTCGAATCGGCGATGGCGGCGGGCAAGCTGCGCGCGCTGGTGGCGACCGCTTCGCTGGACCTCGGTGTCGACTGGGGCAATGTCGACTGCGTGATCCAGATGGGCGCGCCCAAGGGCAGCTCGCGCCTGCTCCAGCGCATTGGCCGCGCCAATCACCGGCTCGACATGGCGTCGGAGGCGATCCTGATCCCCGGCAATCGCTTCGAATATCTGGAGGCGCGGGCGGCATTGGACGCGGTCGAGGCGGGGGAACGGGACGCCGATGATTTCCGCCCCGGCGCGCTCGACGTGCTGGCCCAGCATGTGATGGCGATCGCCTGTGCCGGGCCGTTCCGCGAGGAGGAATTGCTGGCGGAGGTCCGCTCCGCCACCCCCTATAGCGCGCTGACCGACGAGGGCTTTGCCCATGTGCTGCATTTCATCGAGGGGGGCGGCTATGCGCTGCGCGCCTATGACCGGTTCAAGCGGCTGGTGCGCGAATCCGATGGTACATGGCGGGTGTCGCACCCGAAGTTCATCCAGCAGCACCGGATGAATGCCGGCATCATCGTCGATCAGCCCGCGCCGGCGGTGCGCTTCGCCAATGGGCGCAAGCTCGGAACGGTGGAGGAGGGCTTTGCCGCCACCTTGCGGCCGGGCGACAGCTTCTTCTTCTCCGGCATGGCGCTGGAAGTGGTGCGGATGGACACCAGCGACCTGGTGGTCCGCGCGACGAGCAAGAGCGCGCGCATCCCCAGCTGGGGCGGCACCCGCATGGCGATGTCGACGCGGCTGGCTGACCGGGTGCGCCATTTCCTGGTCGAACCCGACGCCTGGCACCGTTTCCCCGACGATGTGCGCGAATGGCTGGAGGTGCAGCGCGCCCGCTCCGCCCTGCCGCAGCCGGGGCAATTGCTGGTCGAAACTTTCCCGCATGAGGGGCGCCATTATATGGTCTGCTACAGTTTCGAGGGCTGGAACGCGCACCAGTCGCTCGGCATGTTGCTGACCCGGCGGATGGAGAGCCAAGGGCTGATGCCGCTGGGCTTCGTGTCGAACGATTATGCGCTGGCGGTCTATGGCCTCAAGCCCATGACCGATCCGCAGAGCCTGTTTTCCGCCGATATCCTGGACCATGAATTTGTCGACTGGGTCGAGCAGTCGAGCCTATTGAAGCGCGCGTTCCGCGATGTCGCCGTGATCTCCGGCCTGATCGAGCGCCAGCATCCCGGCAAGCGCAAGACCGGGCGGCAGGTCACCTTCTCCACCGACCTCATCTATGATGTGCTGCGCAAATATCAGCCCGACCATCTGCTGCTGAAAGCCGCCTGGGCCGATGCGCGGGCACGGATGACCGATGTCGGGCGGCTGGGCGACCTGATCGACCGGGCGGCATCGACCATGCTGCATGTGCCGCTCGACCGGGTCAGCCCGCTCGCGGTGCCGCTCCTGATCCTGATCGGCCGCGAACAGGTGGCGCAGCGCGATGCCGAGGACGCGCTGCTGATCGAGGCCGAGGCGCTGGTGGCGGAGGCCATGCGCGCGGATTGAGGGGGGGCGACCGTCCCAACACCGTTCGCCCTGAGCGAAGTCGAAGGGCTCACCCGACCGAAGGGAGGGCACTTCGCTCCGCCCGAACGGAATGGAAGATGGCTTACCCCGGCAACCCGTTCAGCTTGGCAAAGGGATCGTCGCTCGCATCTTCCTGCCAGCGATACTCCGTGCGGTTGGCGACCCAGCGGGCCATCTCCTTGCCATAGAGCTTGGCGATCAGGCCCAGCGCCATGTCCGTTCCCGCCGAAATGCCGGAGGAGGAGATATATTTGCCATCCTCCACCCAGCGCGCATGGGGAATCCAGGCGACCTTGGCCCCCTGCGCCGTCGCCCAGGCCCAGGCCATCTTGTTGCTGGTCGCCTTCACCCCGTCGATCAGCCCGGTCTTCGCCAGCAGCCCCGATCCGGTGCAGATGGTCGCCACCTGCGGCGTATCCTGTGCCAGCGTGCGGACGGCGGCGAGGAAGTCGGGATTATTGACCTCCCGCCGGGTGCCAAGGCCGCCGGGGATCATCACGATGTCGAGTTTGGGGGCATCGGCAAAGCCATGATCGGCGATCGTCTGCGGCCCGGCGCCGCTGCGCACCGGCCCGGCCTTGTCGGCGATCATGACAATCTCGACCCGGTCCTTCAGCATGCCGAACATTTCCAGCGGGCCGAACACGTCGAGCAGTTCGAACCCGTCGAACAACACCATGCCGAGCTTCTTCTTCGGCCCGCTTGGCGGCACGGGCGGCTGGACGGAAAGTTGCGCGGATACAGTCGTGCCGGTCGCGGCGAGCGCGATTCCGGCGGTCAGGAGAAAGTTGCGCCGCGCAACATCGGCTTTGGGCTGGTCGCTCATCGTCACATGCTCCCTGTTTGCCGGGTTAGACGAGCGATGGCGGCGATCCCGCCTATTCGCCGCCGTCCTTGATACCGCCGCAGCCCTTCAGCACGCCTTCACCGAAGGAAAACTGCACCCGGTCGGACCAGATGGCGTCGCTCATCCCGTCGCGGCACGGGCCTTCGGTGACGGTCATGGCGAAGCCATCGCCCATGAAGCGGATGGCGCGGGGATCATTGGTGCGGGTGACGGGATAGCGCAGCGGACGATGATCGGGCCGCTGCAAGGTCGCGACCGATCCGGTAACGGTCACCGCCCAGAAAGGCTCGGTGCCGATCGCGCGATACTCCTCAGGGGGAGGAGGGGCGGCGGGTGTTTCACGGGAAACAGTGGCGGGTGCCGGTTGCGCAGCCGGGGCAGGGGCCGGTTCGGGCGCGGCACTTTCATTGGCGACGATCGCCTGGTTGAGCGCCGGCGCGGCGTTGGCGATGACATTGTCGACCCTGTTCGGCGGCACCGGATCGCCCGAGCAGGCGGTGAGGGCCAGCAGCCCTGTCACCATCGCCGTCACTTTCACGCGCCGGCCCGCCGGAAACAATGGACGGCATGATCGTCGACCATGCCGATCGCCTGCATCCAGGCATAGACGATGGTCGGCCCGACGAATTTGAAGCCGCGCTTCTTGAGATCCTTGGAGATCGCCTCCGACAGCGGCGTCTGGGTCGGGAAGCTCTTGCCGTCGCCGATGATCGGCCCGTCGGGCGCGAAGGACCAGACATAGGCGGCGAAATCCTCACCGGCGTCACGCATCGCGCGATAGATGTGCGCGCCCCTGATCGTCGCCTCGATCTTGGCGCGGGCGCGGACGATGCCGGGATCGGCCATCAGCCGCTCGACATCGTCGGGACCGAAGGCGGCGACCTTGTCCGGATCGAAGCCGGCAAAGGCGACGCGAAACCCCTCGCGCTTGCGCAATATGGTGATCCAGCTGAGCCCCGCCTGGAACCCCTCCAGCATCAGCATTTCCCACAGCATGCGCGAATCATGCTGGGGTACGCCCCATTCCGCGTCATGATAATCCCGGTAGAGCGGGTCCGGCCCTACCCAGCTGCAGCGTGGCAAATCGGTCATCGGTTTTGGGTGCGCCTGACGGCGCACGGCGCCGCACCGGTCCGCGCCCCCACTCGGCCGCCCAAGAGATTATCCTGATTGGGTGGCCGGGTGGGGGTGCGGGCTGGCATCGTCATCCTTATCAGACGTCCAGATTGGCGACGTTCAGCGCATTGTCCTGGATGAATTCGCGGCGCGGTTCGACCACGTCGCCCATCAGCTTGGTGAAGATTTCGTCGGCGACGTCGGCCTGTTCCACCTCGACGCGCAGCATCGAGCGATTGTCCGGGTCCAGCGTGGTTTCCCACAGCTGTTCCGCGTTCATTTCGCCCAGACCCTTGTAGCGCTGGATCGACAGGCCCTTGCGGCCGGCAGTCAGGATCGCTTCCAGCAATTCGCTGGGCCGCGAGATGTTGACGCCCTTGGCCGACACGGCGGGCAGTTCGTCCTCGCCCAGTTCGTCCTGCGCGGCGACGGCCTTGGCCGAGACCAGGCGGCTGCCCCTGGCATAGCTTTCCGCCTCTTCGCTGGCAGTGCCGTGCAGCTTGCGCGCCTCGGCCGAGCCCAGGAAGCCATGTTCGATGACATGATGGTCGGTCACGCCGCGCCACAGCCGTTCGAAATGGAAGCCGCCGCCCTCGGCGATGCGGCCGGTCCACTTGCCCTCGGGATCATGCGATGCGATCCACGCGACCGCCGTGGCCAGCCGTTCGGCCAGCTGTGTTTCGGACAGTTCGGGATCAAGCGCACCGGTCAGGCCCAGCGCCTCGATGATCGCCGGGTCGTAGCGACGCGGCACATAGCGCATCACCGCGCGCATGCGGCGGGCATGGTCGATCAGGCTGCGCAGATCGTCGCCGGTGCGGGCGCCGCCGGTGGTTTCCAGCGCCATCGTGTCAACGCCATTGTCGACCAGATATTGCTCCAGCGCGGCTTCGTCCTTCAGATAGACTTCGGACCGGCCCCGGCTCGCCTTGTAGAGCGGCGGCTGGGCGATGAAGAGATGGCCCGCCTCGATGATCTGGGGCATCTGGCGATAGAAGAAGGTCAGCAGCAGCGTGCGGATATGCGCGCCGTCGACGTCGGCGTCGGTCATGATGACGATCTTGTGGTAGCGCAGCTTGTCCAGGTTGAAATCGTCGCGAATGCCGGTGCCCATCGCCTGGATCAGCGTGCCGACTTCCTTGGACGAGAGCATCTTGTCGAAGCGTGCGCGCTCGACGTTCAGGATCTTGCCCTTCAGCGGCAGGATCGCCTGATTGTGGCGGTTGCGGCCCTGCTTGGCCGAACCACCGGCCGAGTCACCCTCGACCAGGAAGAGTTCGGACTTGGCGGGATCGCGTTCCTGACAGTCGGCCAGCTTGCCGGGCAGCGAGGCGATGTCCATCGCGCCCTTGCGGCGGGTCAGTTCGCGCGCACGCTTGGCCGCCTCGCGGGCGGCGGCGGCGTCGATCACCTTCTGGACGATCATCTTGCCATGGCCGGGATTTTCTTCCAGCCATTCGGCCATCTTGTCGGCCATCAGGCTTTCGAGCGGCTGGCGCACTTCGGAGCTGACCAGCTTGTCCTTGGTCTGCGAGCTGAATTTGGGATCGGGCAGCTTGACCGAGACGATCGCGGTCAGGCCTTCGCGCATATCCTCACCGGTGAGGCTCACCTTCTCCTTCTTCAGCAGGCCGGTCTTTTCGGCATAGCTGTTGAGGGTGCGGGTCAGCGCCGCGCGGAATGCGGCCAGGTGCGTGCCGCCATCGCGCTGCGGGATGTTGTTGGTGAAGCAGAGGACGTTCTCATAATAAGAATCGTTCCACTCCAGCGCGACGTCGATGGTCACATCGTCGCGGGTGCCGGCGATCGCGATCGGATCGGGCATCAGCGCATTCTTGTTGCGATCGAGATATTTGACGAAGGCCGCGATGCCGCCCTCATAATAAAGCTCGACTTCCTTCTTTTCCTCATGGCGCGCATCGACCAGGAACAGGCGCACGCCGCTGTTGAGGAAAGCCAGCTCGCGATAGCGATGCTCCAGCTTGTCGAAATCATATTCGGTCTGGTTCTTGAACGTGCCGCCATCGCCCGGCACCTTCTCGGTCGAGGCAAGGAAGGTCACGCGCGTGCCCTTCTTCCCCTCGGGCGCATCGCCGATCACCTTGAGCGGCGCGGTGGCATCGCCATAGGCGAAGCGCATCCAATGTTCCTTGCCGTCACGCCAGATGTTGAGGTCCAGCCATTCGGACAGGGCGTTCACCACCGATACGCCCACGCCGTGCAGGCCGCCCGATACCTTATAGGCATTGTCGTCCGACGTGTTCTCGAACTTGCCGCCCGCGTGCAGCTGGGTCATGATGACCTCGGCCGCCGACACGCCTTCTTCCTTGTGGATGCCGGTCGGGATGCCGCGGCCATTATCCTCGACGCTGACGCTGTTGTCGGGGTTGAGCGTGATGACGATCCGGTCGCAATGGCCGGCCAGCGCCTCGTCGATCGCATTGTCGCTGACCTCGAACACCATATGGTGCAGGCCCGACCCGTCGTCGGTGTCGCCGATATACATGCCGGGCCGCTTGCGCACGGCGTCGAGGCCTTTCAGCACCTTGATGCTGTCGGCGCCATATTCATTGCTGTTGGGGCTGTTCTGCTGTTCGTCGCTCATACCCAGCATATAGGGAATGGCGCCTCGAAACTAAAGCGAAACATGGCGTCTTCCACCCGGCTTTGGGGCGGTTTATCAGGCGCTCATGCGTGTTGTCCCGATCCTTGCCCTGATGCTGCTTTCCGCCTGCTCGCGCAGCAGCGAAGTGGCCGACGAATTGCCCAACAGCTCGCTGGCCGGCGCCCCGCGCGAAGCGATGCCCGAAACCCGGATCGAGGCGACCCTCGCCCGGCCGGTGACGATCGGCGAGGATGGCCCCCGGCTGGATGCCTGCGGCGCGATGGGGCAGGCGACCCGTGTCGGGCCGCAGGGATTGAGCGTCCGGTCCGCCCCCTTTGCCGAGGCGAAGGCGCTGGCGCAGTTGGCCGAAGGCGCACGGGTGCATGTCTGCACCCGCAGCATCGATCAGAAATGGCTGGGCGTGGTGATCCCGCCGCCAGTGACTGAAGGCGCGGCACCGACCGATTGCGGCGTGCGCGAACCGGTCGACCGCAAGCAGGCCTATGCTGGCCCCTGCACCAGCGGCTGGGTCTCCAGCGCCTATGTCCGGCTGGTGGCGGGCTGATTACAGCCCGCCCAGATAGTCCAGCTTGCCCAGCGGCACGCCGGCCTGACGCAGCAGGGCATAGGCGGTCGTCAGGTGGAAATAGAAATTGGGCAGCGAGAAGGTGAGCACATGGCTGCGCCCGGTGGAGGAAAATTCACCGCGCGAGGTCTTGAGGATGACGGTCGCCTCCTCGCGCCCGTCGATCCGGTCGCGTGGCACCGATTCCAGGAAGGCGATGGTGCGGGCGATGCGATCCTGCAGGTCGGCGAACGTCTCTTCCGTGTCGGGCAGGGGGAAGGGTTCCAGTTCCCCGATGCGGATGACCGCGCCCTTGGCGCTGTCGGTGGCAAGCTGCACCTGCGCGGTCAGCGGGCGCATATCCTCGATCAGGCGGGCGTCGGTCAGCGTGGCGGGATCGATCCCCTGTTCGGCGGCAAAGGCGGCGCCCTTGTCCAGCAGGGTGGAGAGGACGCGCAGGCCACGCAGGAAGGCGGGGACGGTCAGGTCGTAGAGTTCGGTCGCCACGTGAGGAGGATTCCCTTCACTCGATGCCGGTGAAGACCAGCTTCTGCACGCGGCGGCCGGTATTCACCTCGGTCGCATAGATATTGCCGGCGCTGTCGGTATCAATGCTGTGCAGCCAGGTGAATTGCCCGGCCTGCCGCCCGATCCGGCCGAAGGCGCCAAGCACGGTGTGGGTCTTGCGCTCCAGCACCCAGATGCGGCCGTTCATCATGTCGGCGACATAGAGATAGGTCTGGTCCGGATCGGGCGAGAAGGCGATGTCGGTTACCGTATGGGTGCCGCCGGTCTCCGGCGCGATCGCCAGGTCGCGCACGAAAGTCAGGCCGCCATCCTTCTCGCGTTTGAACAGTTGCGCGCGGTTATTGTTGCGGTCGCAGACATAGAGGTGGCCGTCCTTCGTCGGCACCACGCAATGGACGATGCTGTTGAAGATGGCGGACTTGGGATCGGCGACCCGGCTGGGATCGACGGCATGGCTCTGGTCGAACGTGCCCTGCAGCACCGGTCCGCTCGGCGGCTTGGCATAGGCGCCCCAGCGGCCCTTGTAGCTATTGGTCCGGTCGTCGAAGCCGATCACCCGTCGGTTCACATAGCCGTCGGATATCAGCACCATGCCGTCGCTGTGATTGACGTCGGACGGGTTGCCGAGCTGGTCGGTCGCGTCATTGCCACCGGTCTTCTCGCGCCGGCCGAAGCTGCGGATATATTTGCCCTCCGGCGTATAGTTCATGACGACATGGTCGCCCTTGCCATTGCCGCCGAACCAGACGCTGCCGGCCTTGTCGACGAAGATGCCGTGCAGGCTGGCGGGCCATTGATTGACGCCGTCGACCGTGGGCGCGCTGTCGGCGCCGCCCCAGCCGCCCAGATAGCGGCCATCCTGGGCGAAGCGCACCACCGGCGGGGCCGGCTTGCAGCAGACGGCGGTGGCGGGCGATTCGGCCAGGCCGGTGTCAGTCGCGGTCAGGCTGTGCGGCCGATGCACGACCCAGACCGAATCGTCCGGACCGACCGCAACGCCGCTGACCTGACCCAGCAGCAGGTCATCGGGCATGGCCGGCCAGGCGGCATCCACCTTGAAGCGCGGCATCTTGGTGCCGGCGGGCGCAATCTGTTCGAAGGCGAGGGGAGCGAGCGCCTGTTCCGGCGGCGCAGCGGAGGCGGCGACGGCGAAGGGCAGGGCGAGAGCAGCGGCGAGGAAGGCGCGCATCGGCGGGGACTCCTTGATCGTCGGGAATGGCGGAGGCGGGATCATGCCCGACTGCCCGGTCCGGTCAAGGAAGATGCAACGCATTTTCAACAGGAAAAGGACCGGCCGACGGGTTCCTGTCGGCCGGTCAGGGGGCAACTTATCCCGCGATCGCCGGGCGCTCGGGCGCTGTGATCGTGAAGAAGGGCAGGGCATGGTGGACGATCCAGCCGATCGTCGCGGCATAGACGATGGTGCCGATGCCGACGGTGCCGCCCAGCATCCAGCCGGTCGCCAGGACCGCGATCTCGATACCGGTGCGCACCCATTTGACCGGCCAGCCGTTGCGGCGGCACAGGCCCGTCATCAATCCATCGCGCGGCCCCGGCCCAAGACCGGCGCCGATATAGGCGCCACCGGCAATGCCATTGAGCAGGATCCCCGCGCCCAGCCAGGCGGCGCGCATCGCATAGCCGTCCGGCGTCGGCAGGAAATACAGGCTGATGTCCACCGCCGTGCCGATCACCAAGATGTTGCAGACCGTGCCGATCCCCGGCCGCTGCCGCAATGGCCACCAGAGCAGCAGCACGACCGCGCCGACCAGGTTGACCGTCATGCCGAAGCTGAGGCCGAGCTTGGGCGCCAGCCCCTGATGCAGCACATCCCAGGGATCGAGCCCCAGATTGGCGCGCAGCATCAGCGCCATGGCAAAGCCGTAGAGCACAAGGCCCCAGAAGAGCTGGAAGAGGCGGCGGGTCATCATCATGGGCATCAGGGGTAGTTGAATTGGCCTTTTACAAAAGGACCAATGGCGCGTAAGTGGCCTTCAAATCTCTCTGATTGGATTGATCGCCATGTCCACTTCCTTCCTTCGGCCCCCCTCGCTGCTGCGGTTGCTGGGCGCCTGGCGCGCGCAGGACAGTGCCGAGCCGGCCTATCGCCAATTGGCGCAGGCGCTGCGGATGCTGGTGCTGGACGGGCGGATCGGCCTCAATGTCCGGTTGCCGGGCGAGCGGGAGCTGGCCGCCGCGCTGGGGCTCAGCCGCACCACCATCGCCGCTGCCTTCGACCGGCTGCGCGACGAGGGCTATCTGGAAAGCCGGCAGGGGTCGGGCAGCGTCACCCGCCTGCCACCCGGCCGGGTCGAAACGCCGACGCCCGACATCGACGGGGTCACCGGCGACAATCTGCTCAACTGGACCCATGCCGCGCTGCCGGCCGCGCCCGGCGTGGGCCTGGCCTATGCCCATGCGGTCGAGGCGCTGCCGGCCTATCTGGGCGACCTTGGCTATGATCCGCTTGGCCTGCCGGTGCTGCGCCGGGCGATCGCCGCCCATTATGAGCGGCGCGGCTGCCCGACCGATCCCGACCAGATCATGATCACCAACGGCGCGCAGCAGGGATTCTCGTTGCTGCTGCAATGGCTGGCGGGGCCGGGCGACCGGGCCGTGATCGACCATCCCACCTATCATAATGCGATCCAGGCGTTGCAGCGGGCCAATGTCGTGCCGGTGCCGGTCGGCCTGCCGGTCCATGGCTGGGATATCGACGCGATGGATGCGGCCTTCCGCCAGACCGCGCCGCGCTTTGCCTATATCATCGCCGATTTCCACAATCCCACCGGACGCAGCATGGACCCGGCGACCCGTCGCGCGCTGGTGGCGGTGGCGGCGCGCACCCACACGCCGCTGGTGATCGACGAGACGATGGTGGCAATGGGGCTTGACGGATCGCCGCCGCCGCCGGTCGCCTGCCATGATCCGTCCGGCCGCCATGTCATCACCCTGGGGTCGGCCAGCAAGATCTTCTGGGGCGGGCTTCGGGTTGGCTGGATCCGCGCCGATCCGCAGACCGTGGCCGCGCTCGGCCGCATCCGCACGACGATGGACATGGCCAGCCCCGTGGTGGAGCAGCTGGCCGTCGCCCAGTTGATGGACGCGGACGAAGGGCTGGGACCACGCGCGGCGATGCTGCGCGACCGGCGCGACCATCTGCTGGCGCAGCTGGAACAACATCTGCCGCATTGGCGGGTGGAATCGCCGGCCGGCGGCCTGTCGCTCTGGGCCGAACTGCCCCGCGCGGAGGCGAGCGCGCTCGCCGCGCTGGCGGGCAATCATGGCGTGCGCATTGCGGCGGGGCCGCGCTTCGGCGTCAATGGCGCGTTCGAGCGCTTCCTGCGCCTGCCCTTCACCCTGCCGCAAGCGCAGCTCGACATGGGCGTCGCCCGGCTGGTGGAGGCGGATGCCCGGCTTCACGCCCGCACCCCGCGCGGCCGCGATCCGCTGGCCCTCGCCCTGGAGGCCGACCGATTGATCTGACCCATAAGAAAAGGGCCGCGCGGAACATCACCGCGCGGCCCTTTTCAATCGGCTATACCGAGAAGGGACTCAGCCCTTCTTCTTCTCGGCCTGATAGCGTTCGATCGCTTCCAGCGTGATCCGCTTGGCGTCTTCCGCGCCACCCCAGGTGCCGATGCGCACCCACTTGGTCTTTTCCAGATCCTTATAGTGGGTGAAGAAATGCTCGATCTGCTCCATCACGATGGTGGGCAGATCGTCCTTCTCGCCGACATTATTATAATAGGGGAAGGTCTTGTTGTCCGGCACGCAGACCAGCTTCTCGTCGCCGCCGGCTTCGTCTTCCAGGTTCAGCACGGCGATCGGGCGTGCGCGCACGACCGAGCCGGGCACGAACGGCGAGCGGGCGATGACCAGCGCGTCGAGCGGATCGCCATCGGGCGACAGGGTGTGCGGCACGAAGCCGTAATTCGCCGGATAGCGCATCGGCGTGTGCAGGATGCGATCGACGAACAGCGCGCCCGAGGCCTTGTCGAACTCGTACTTCACGGGTTCGCCGCCAACCGGCACCTCGATGATGACGTTCAGGCTGTTTGGCGGATCTTCGCCGACGGGGATCAGGTCAATATTCATGCATCTTCGCCTTTTACATGCGGTTGCTTGGAAATCTTCAGGTGCGCGGCTGCAGCAGCTTGTCGAGGCTGCCTTCGCCGGTGCCGGTCTTTTCGAGGTGCGGATAGCGCAGGCCATCCGAATAAGCGAGGGTCAGGGTGCGATAATATTTGTCCTGCTTTAGGATAAGCTGGATCGGCTTCTTCGCGTCCTTAGCCTCGGTCAGCGCCGTCTTGAATGCGTCGCTCGAATATTCATTGCCGTTCACCGCAATAATCTTCGATCCTACCGCAAGACCGGCCTTGAATGCTGCGCTGTTCCAGATCACCGCCGCGATATCGCCGTCATTCTTGACCGTCAGGCCCACGCCAAAGCTCTGGTCGACCGTCTTCTGCGCACCTTCGGCCGCCTTGGTGATGGCATTGGGCGTATCGGTATAGACCAGCTTGTAGCCGCCCAGAGTGAAGCCGCCCTTGGGTGTTTCCGTGGTGGGGCTGTCGACATATTTGTGGAACAGGCCGGCCCAGTCATAGGGGGCGACGCCGTTCAGCGTGTCGATCACGTCCTGGCGATTATAGACGACCTGGCCCCAGTCACCCGGCTTGATGCCGAAAAAGGCCTTGGCGAAATCGTCGATGCCCTTGGCGCCCCTGGTCTGCTGGCGCAGGATGCCATCGACCTCCAGCCAGATCATCAGGCCTTCATTATAATAATCCTCCGACCGCTGCCAGTTGGCCCAGCCCTTGGGACGGCGGGCCGAGATGATCGGATCATTGGTCGTGTCCACCATCGGGCGCCATTCGCGGCCGCGCGTGGTGTCCAGTTTCGCCGCGATCTGGGCATAGGCGTCCAGCGTCTCCTGCTTGGAGAACATGCCCGAACGGGCGCCCAGCACATAGCCCCAGAACTGGGTCTGGCCTTCATAGACCCACAGCAGGCTGTCCTGCATCGGCACGTCGAAATTGGGCGTCCACAGCAGGTCGGGGCGGCGGAACTTGCCGTCCCAGCTATGGGTGAATTCATGCGGCAGCAGGTTGCGGTCGAGCAGCGCCTCGCCCGAATCCCACTTCTTGAAATAGCCCGGCTCGACCTGATTCTCGGACGAGCGATGATGCTCCAGGCCAATGCCGCCCATCTCGTCGGTGATCGACAGCAGGAAATCATAATGGTCGAAATGATAGGTGCCGAACGCGGCGCCGGCTTCGGCCACCAGCTTCTTGTGCTTGGCGATCTGGTCGGTGTTGAACACCAGTTCGTCGGCATCGTCGGCAACGATGTTCAGCGTGACGTTGTGGCCCAGGTCCACTGCCTTGAAATGGGTGCCGGCAAAGACCGGCGAGTCCTGCAATGCCTCATAGTCGATCACGTCATAGGCGATGGTGTCGCCGCTGCGCTTGCCGCGCAGCGCGGTCGCCGCCTGCCAGCCGGCGGGATAGGTGACATTGGCCTGCACCGGGATCTGGCGGGTATAATAGCCGGCCGGGTAGAGCGAGACATCTTCCCACTGGATATTCTGCATCTTGGGCGTCACGACGACGCGGCCCTGGTTGGTCGCGGTTGCCGACAGGAACTGGAACTGCGCCACGACCTGCTTGGTGCCGGCCGGCACGTCGATCTCGAACGCATAGACGTTGAGCGGATTGCGCTTCCAGCTGATCGGCTTGCCGTCGGCGGTGAAGGTCAGGCCGGTCAGCTTCTCGATCGGGCCGCGCGGGGCATGATTGCCTGGCAGCCATTCGGGCATCAGCAGGGTCATCGGGCCGCTCGCCGCGACGGGAATGGTTTCCTTCACGCGGAAGATGCGCTGCATCGTGTCGGTGGCGTCGACGTCAAGGCGGATCGTGCCGCCCGGATAGGGGACATCCTTGGGCATCGGCTTGGCGCTGTCGACGGGCAGGGCGGTCGGCTTGGAACGGATGACATCCTGCGCCAGCAACGGGCTGGCAATCGCGGTCGAAAGGCAAAGGGCGGCAGCAAGGCTGCGGATCATGACGGTCTCCAGAAAAGGAACGGGGGCCGGACGGCCCGTCTGTCCCAAGCATGGCGGGGCGAATCGCCCGCGTCCACCCCTTATGCCGCCATAAAAAGCGCGTTTCCTTGGGCCGCGATTATCGTTAAAGGCGCTGCCCCATGGCGAAGATCGAAACGCCGCGCCCGGTGCGCGGAACGCAGGACATGTTGGGCGGCACGGCGGAGGCGTTTCAGGAACGCTTCGCCCATGTCGTCGCCACCTTTGACCGGGTGCGCAAACTCTATGGATTCCAGCGGGTTGAAGTGCCCGTCTTTGAATCGACCGCGGTGTTCGCCCGTTCGCTGGGCGAAAGCACCGACGTCGTGTCGAAGGAAATGTACACGTTCGAGGATCGCGGCGGCGACAGCATCACCCTGCGCCCCGAATTCACCGCCGGCATTTCGCGCGCCTATATTACCGAGGGCTGGCAGCAATATGCGCCGCTCAAGGTCGCGACCCATGGTCCGCTGTTCCGTTACGAGCGCCCGCAGAAGGGCCGCTTCCGCCAGTTCCACCAGCTCGATGCCGAAATCCTGGGCGCGGGCGAGCCGGCAGCCGATGTCGAACTGCTGGTGCTGGCCGATCAGCTGCTGCGTGAACTGGGCGTGTCGGAAGGCGTGACCCTGAACCTCAACACGCTGGGCGACGCGGAAAGCCGCGAAGCCTGGCGCGCCGCGCTGATCGCCCATTTCGAGGCGCATCGTGGCGAGCTGTCGGAAGAGAGCATCGACCGGCTGGCGAAGAATCCGCTGCGCATCCTCGACTCCAAGGATCCGCGCGACCGCCCGATCGCCGACAGCGCGCCGGACATCGACGCCTATCTGACCGACGAGGCGCGCAGCTTCTTCGACAAGGTGACGAGCGGCCTCGACGCTGCCGGTGTCGCATGGGAACGCAATTCGCGGCTGGTGCGCGGGCTCGATTATTATCGCCACACCGCGTTCGAGTTCATCACCGACCGGCTCGGCGCACAGGGCACGGTGCTGGGCGGTGGTCGCTATGACGGTCTGATCGAAAATCTGGGCGGTCCGTCGACCCCGGCGGTCGGCTGGGCAGCGGGGATCGAGCGGCTGGCGATGCTGATCGACCAGCCGGCGATCGACAAGCCGCAGGTCGTGCTGATCCCGATGGGCGAGGCGGCCGAGGCGAAGGCGACCGGCATCATCGCCGATCTGCGCCGCGCCGGCATCGCCTGCGACATGGGCTATCGCGGCAATATGAAGAAGCGGATGCAGCGCGCCAATGCGTCAGGCGCTCGCTATGCGATCATCCTCGGCGATGACGAGCTGGCGCGGGGCGAAGTGGCCATCAAAGATCTTGAACAAGGATCACAAGCAACGGCTGCTCTCGCCGGCCTTACCGACGCCATGTGGGCGCAGGTGATGCGGAATGAGTTTCCAGATGCGGTAACGACGAACGCCGATGGTGTCGTTGTCCAAGAGCCGTTTCAGCTCTGATGCACATCTCCGCCGAACGCATCGCGCAGATCGAGGCGCGCCGGGACGAGGTGCAGGCGTCGATGACGCGCGCCGACCTCGCGCCCGATGCGTTCGTGAAACTGTCCAAGGAATATGCCGAGATCGAGCCGGTGGCGCGGGCCGCGCATGAAGTGCGCCGGCTGCGTCAGGAGCTGCGCGCGCTCGAACAGATGGCCGGCGGCGAGGAGAGCGACGCCGATCCGCTGATGCGCGAAATGGCGCAGGAGGAAATGCAGCTGCTCAAGGGGCAGTTGCCCGATGCCGAGCGCGCGCTGGCGTTGCAGCTGCTGCCCAAGGATTCGGCCGATGCCCGCCCGGCGATGCTGGAAATCCGCGCCGGCACCGGCGGGGACGAGGCGGCTTTGTTCGCCGGCGACCTGTTCCGCATGTATCAGCGCTATGCCGATACCCAGGGCTGGAAGATGGAGATGATCTCCGCCAACGCCTCGGAACAGGGCGGCTTCAAAGAAGTGGTGGCCAGCATCAACGGCACCGGCGTCTTCGCCAAGCTGAAGTTCGAGAGCGGCGTGCATCGCGTGCAGCGCGTGCCGGTCACCGAAAGCGGCGGCCGCATTCATACCAGCGCCGCGACCGTTGCGATCCTGCCCGAGCCGGAGGAGGTCGATGTCCAGATCGCCGATAGCGACCTGAAGATCGACATTTATCGCGCGTCGGGCGCTGGCGGTCAGCACGTCAACACCACCGATTCCGCCGTGCGCATCACCCATTTGCCGACCGGCATCGTCGTGACCCAGCAGGATGAGCGTTCGCAGCACAAGAACAAGGCCAAGGCGATGCAGGTGCTGCGTGCCCGCATCTATGAAGCGGAGCGCGAGCGCACCCAGAGCGAACAGGCCGGCGCACGCAAGGCGATGGTCGGATCGGGCGACCGGTCGGAGCGCATTCGCACCTATAATTTCCCGCAGGGCCGCGTGACCGACCATCGCATCAACCTGACCCTGCATCGCCTGCCGGAGATTCTCGAAGGGCCGGGCCTTGCCGAAGTGATCGACGCGCTGGTGGCCGAGGATGAGGCCGCGCGCCTCGCCCAGCTGGACGGGGTGGCGTGAGCGTCGCCGATGCGCTGCGCGACGCCACTGTCAGCTTAGCCGCGATCAGCGACACCCCCCGGCTCGACGCCGAACTGCTGATGGCCCATGCACTGGGCATCGGTCGCAACGACCTGTTGCTGCGCCAGCGTGAACTGGATGTGCCTGTCACTTTCGCTGTCCATCTAGGGCAAAGACTGGCGGGTGCGCCGATCGCCCATATTCTGGGCAGTCGCGATTTCTGGACGATCAGCCTGGCCGTCACGCCCGACGTATTGATCCCGCGCCCGGACAGCGAGACGCTGATCGAGGCGGCGGTCGATCATTTCCTTGACCGGTCGCCCACGACCATATTGGATCTGGGCACCGGATCGGGCGCGCTGCTGCTCGCCGCGCTCGACCAGTGGCCCGATGCGACAGGGCTGGGCATCGACGCATCGGCCGCCGCGCTGGCGGTGGCGCAGGGGAATGCCGATCGGCTGGGCATGGCGAGCCGCGCGCGCTTCCAGTTGGGCGATTGGGCGGCCGGCGTGACCGGGCCGTTCGACCTGCTGCTGATCAACCCGCCCTATATCGCGACCGACGCGCCGCTCGCCGGCGATGTGCTGCATGATCCGGCCAGCGCCCTGTTCGCCGGTGCCGATGGGCTGGACGATTATCGCCGCATCGCGCCGCAACTGCCCGCGCTGATCGCGCCGGGCGGCATGGCCGCGATCGAGATCGGCTATGATCAGGGGCAAAGCGTGTCGGCGCTGCTGCGGGCACAGGGGCTGGGCGTCTCGCTGCGCCGTGACCTTGCGGGGCATGATCGCTGCCTCGTCGCCACGCCGGGCGAATAAGAAGGCGGGATTTCACGCCACCACAGCGAAAATTGCTTGGTTTATCGCGTGAATGCCATTACATCGGGATCAGGAAAACCGTCATTCCGGCGACATGGCCTTATCAGGCCATTGATGGATAAGGCATTTTCCTGCTCCTGAAAGTCAAGATGGCGCTGCTGCGCAAGCGCCTCTGGTGGCTGAGGGCGTGGTCCGGTTCGGATCATGTCTGGCGGAGCCACATCCGGCCCCACGGAAGGGGCGGTGCTTGGGGATAGCAGCTGAACAGTGTTTTCAGTGAATATTATCATAGCGAACGCAAGGATCATGTCTTGATCAACAACCGGCAGGCCGGTCGCCGCAATCGCGGCCGGAATAATAACAACAACGGTCGTCCCAATGGCGGTAACCGGGGTGGTGGCGACAACGGCAACCGTATCGACAACCGCGCCCGCGGCAATGCGGCCCAGCTTCTTGAGAAATACAAGAATATGGCGCGCGATGCCCAGATGGCCGGCGACCGTGTGAACGCCGAATATTATCTGCAGTTCGCCGATCATTATTTCCGCGTGCTGGCCGACAATCGTTCGCGCCAGGAGGAGCAGCAGCAGCGCTTCCGCCGGAATGACGAGAATTTCGACGATGAGGGCGAAGAGTTCGAGGGCAATGAGGACGGCGCCGAAGAGGGCCGCACCGAACAGCCCGAGCGCGCCGAACGCGATTATGACCGTCGCGAACCGCGCGGCGAGCGCCAGGATCGCAGTGACCGCAATGATCGTGGCGACCGGGGCGACCGCAATCGTCGCGATCGCAATCGCCGCGACCGCCCGGTGGCCGAGGACGCGACCGAGCAGCAGCCGGTGGCAGCCGAACAGCCCGCAGAACTCGCAGCCGAACCGGCCGCCGAAGCGCCCAAGCCGCGTCGCGGTCGCCCGCGCAAGGCCGATGCCGCGCCGACCGAAGCGAATGAAGGCCTGGATGTCAGCATCCTGCCCCCCTCGATCGCCCGCGCCGATAATGACAGCGACACGGACGTGACCGAGGAAGCGCCCCGCAAGCGCACCCGTCGCGCCCGTCCGGCGACCGAAGCCGCCGAATAAGCGCGGCTTTCGAGCAACCCCTAAAGCAAAAGGGGCGGTGCCATCCCGGCGCCGCCCCTTTTTGTTTGCAAATATAGCCGCTTGGGGCAGAAGATCGTCACATAAGGGGAGTGCAGACCTGATGACGACTGTCCGCCTGTTGACCGGTCTGGCGCTGCTGCTGCCGGCCGCCGCCGTTGCCCAGACCGCTGCTGTCGATCCCACCGGCGCCACCGCCCAGGGCGATGTCGCCGTCACCATCTATAATGGCGGTCCGTCGCTGGTGCAGGATGACCGGCAGTTGAGCGTCAATGCCGGCCGCAACCGCATCGAATTTCCCGACGTGTCCGCCCGCATCCGGCCCGAGACGGTGAACCTGTCCGGCCCCGGCTTCTCGATCGTCGAACAGAATTTCGATTTCGACCTGCTCTCGCCCGACAAGCTGATGGACAAGGCGGTGGGGCAGGAGGTGACGCTGGTGCGCACCAATCCCGCGACCGGCGCCGAGACGCGCGAGCGCGCCAAGATACTCGCGGCCAATGGCGGCATCGTCATGCAGATCGGTTCGCGGATCGAGGTGCTGCGCGACGATGGCCTGCCGGTCCGGGTGATCTTCGACCGGGTGCCGCCCAATCTGCGTGCGCGCCCGACCCTGTCGGTGACGATCGAGGCCGCGCGCGGCGGCACCGTGCCCGCCCGATTATCCTATCTGACGCCCAATCTGGGCTGGACCGCCGATTATGTCGCGCTGTTCGACGCGGCCAAGGGCGCGATGGACATGCAGGGCTGGGTCACGCTCACCAACAATACGGGCACGAGCTTCACCAATGCGAAGACCATCCTGGTCGCCGGCAATCCGGCCAATGGTGGCGGAAGGCATAACTGGTGGCAGTCGTCGAGTGGGACGATCGACCAGGCCGGCACCGAAAGCGGCCCGCGCGAGCGGCTGGGCGACTATTATCTCTATCCGCTGGCCGATCGCACGACCATCGCCAATGCCCAGCAGAAGCAGGTCAGCTTCCTCGACGTGAAGGGCGCCCCGGCGCGTGCGACCTATGAATATCTCAATAGCTGGATGGGCAGTTCGACCGAGCCGATGAGCGCGTCGAGCGTGCTCAAATTCTCGACCTCGAAACAGGGCGGCCTTGGCGATCAACTGCCCGCCGGCACGATCCGCGTCTACATGCGCGACGCGCGGGGCGATCCGCAGTTCATCGGCGAGAACAGCATCGACCATACGCCGATGGGGTCCTCCATGGCGCTGCGCACCGGTGAGGCATTCGACGTCAAGGTGCGCCCGACCGTCGAGCAGCGCACGAAGAAGGGCAGCCAGCGCTGGGAAACGCGGATGCGCTACACGCTCACCAACGCCCGGCCCGAAGCGGTGACGGTCGACCTGGCCCAGCAGGGGCTGTGGGGTGACACCCGCGTCACTGCACAAAGCCTCGAAGGCAGGCGCGTCTCCGCCGACCGGATGGAATGGAGCGTGCCGGTGCCGGCCAATGGCTCGGTCGATCTCAGCGTCACCTTCGATTCGCGCTACTGACCGGGCCGGCGCCGTGCTGCTGCGCGTCCTTGTCCTTCTTATGCTCTGCCTCGGCATCGCGCCAGCGCGGGCGGGGACGGTGGTTTCGGCCAAGGCCGATTCGGTCTCGGTAACCGTCTATCGCCAGCCTGATCGTGTCAGAGGGGCGATCGATCCCAAATGGCCCGGCGGCTATGCGCTGATCAACGAGACTCGCATCATCGACCTGCCGAAGGGCGACACGGTGGTGCGATTCGAGGGCGTGGCAGAGGGACTGATGCCCGAAACCGCGATCCTCTCCGGCATGCCGCAGGGCGCGCGGGAGAAGAATCGCGATGCCCGGCTGCTCTCGCCCGCCGGCCTGGTCGATGCTTATCTCAAGCGTAGCGTCACCCTGCGCCGCACCGATCGCAAGACCGGCAAGGTCAGCGAGCAGGACGCGATCATCAGCGCCGGGCCGATGGGCGGCGTCATCGTCCAGACGGCGCAGGGCTATGAGGCACTGGGGTGCAGCGGCCTGCCCGAACGCATGCTCTATCCGCGCGTGCCGACCGACCTGTCGCCGCGTCCGACGCTATCGGTGATCGCCACCAGCGCCCGGTCCGCCCGCGTCACGCTGCAACTCACCTATCTGGCCGAGGGTTTCGACTGGGCCGCCAATTATGTCGCCGACATGCAGGATGATGGCCGCCATCTCGACCTCATGGCCTGGCTGACCGTGGCCAATGGCGGCGTCACCGGCTTTGCCGACGCCCGGCTCAGCGTCATCGCCGGCCAGCCCAACAAACAGGGTCGCAAGGTGCAACCCCGTCCGACCGGCGGTCCGTTGTCGCTGCGCTGCTGGCCGATGGACATCACCAGTACCCATCCGCAGTGGGCGCTGTTCCCGATCGACATGCCACAGGCCGAGGCGATGATGGATTCGGCGCAGGAGATCGTGCTGACCGCGCGTCGCGTTCCCGCGCCGATGATGGCTGCGCCGCCACCCCCGCCGCCGCCTCCACCTCCTCCACCGCCGGAGGATGTCGGCGACCTCAAACTCTATCGCGTCCCGGTGACGGTGGATGTCGCGGCGAAAGGCCAGAAACAGGTCGCCCTGCTGCGCCAGCCCGACGTGCTGGTCGAGCGCCTCTATGCCGCGACCCTCGACTATCGCGACGGCAATGGCCGGTCGCGCCCGATGACGCTGCGTTTGCGATTGCAGAATCGCAAGGCTGACGGTCTGGGGCTCGCCATGCCTTCGGGCCGGGTCGCCCTGTTCGAAACCGTCGATGGCCGGCGCCTGCTCGCGGGCGAAACCGACATTGGCGACAAGGCGGAAGGGGAACGGGTCGATTATGACATCGCCCAGAGCGCCGACGTTCGCATCATGGCGCTCATCGGCGGCCAGTCGTCCAGGGCGCGGCGCTGGACGCTGACCCTCACCAATGCGCGGCCGTTTGATGCGACGGCGGAAATCCTCATTCCCCACGACATCGCGCCGCGTCCGACGCAGATGGAGCGCCGCGGCAATAGCTGGGTGTGGCGCGCCATCATCCCTGCCAATGGGCAGGTCAGCTACAGCTACGACCAGAAGCTGCGCTGAAATCCTCAGTCGCCGGGAATGGGGCGGGGCCGGTGGGTCTCGTCCAGTGCGACGAAGGTGAAGACGCCGCTGGTCAGCGCCACCGTTTCCGCGCCGCCGCCGCGAGTCGCCACCACGTCGATGCGGATCGCCACCGATGTGCGGCCGCGCTTCTCTTCCTGCGCATAGACCGACACCAGGTCGCCCATCAGGATGGGCGAGATGAACTTCATGCTCTCGATCGCGACCGTCGCCACCGCGCCCTGGGCGATTCGGCCCGCGACGATGCCGCCGGCAATATCCATCTGGCTCAGCACCCAGCCGCCGAAGATATGGCCATTGCTGTTGATGTCGGCCGGGCGCGGCACGACCCGCAATATCACTTCGCGATGGGGATCAATCGTCAAGCGGCACCTCGTCCTTCAGCCGGTCCATTACCTGGTCGTCATGCCCCGTCCCGGCGGAGAGGAAGACGAGCGCCATCAAGCCCGTTCCCAGCATGAAGGTCAACCAGACGCCCAATATGGTGGCGATGATCATGTGAACCGGCATCGGCCCGGTCCATAGCCGCAGGAACAGCAGGGCCGCGCCGACGCATAATGCGCCGATCAGCGCCATCCAGAGCATGATCCGGCGGAATCGCGACCAGGCGATTGCCGCGATCCGGGGATCGTCCAGGCCCTTTTTCTCTGTCATTCTCTTGCTCTCCTCCCTTTTCTTTGCGCCGCGAAAGTGGGATCATCAAGCGCAGAGACAGTAAGTCCACAAAAGGAGAGCGGCCATGACCATCGCGGCAATCTTGCAGGGCAAGGGGCGCGACGTCGTCCAGGTCCAGTCGACCGACAGCGTCTTGTCGGTGGTGACCTTGCTGGCGGATCGGCGAATCGGCTGCGTGCCCGTGGTCGATGGCGGCCAGGTGGTCGGCATCTTTTCCGAACGCGATGTCGTCTATCGTCTGGCCCAGCAAGGGGCAGAGGCATTGAACCACACGGTCGCCGATGTGATGACCCGGCCCGCGATCACCATCGACGACCAGATGCCGGTGATCCACGCCCTGTCGCTGATGACCAAGCGGCGCATCCGCCATCTACCGGTGGTGAAGGGCAACGACCTGATCGGCTTGGTCTCGATCGGCGATCTGGTGAAGTTCCGCATCGACAATATCGAATCGGAAGCTGCCGCGCTGCGCGACTATATCCAGACCGCCTGACGAACCGCTTTGATGAATAGTGGGCGCTCGCCGATCCGTCAGGCGGGCGCCTGCACCGGCGGTGCGCGGCGCACGATCAGGCGCACCAGCTCCATCAACGTGCCGCGCGCACACAGCATCAGTGCCGCCAGGAAGGCGATGCCGCCAGCCGGCACCAGGATGGCCAGCCGGATCGGCGCGGCGAGCGGCGGCAGCAGGCGGTCGATCACCAGCACCACGCCGGCCATCAGGATGGCACAGCCCAGCCCCGGCGCGGCGGCACGGATCAGGTCGATCGCGCGCAGCCCCATCGGCCCGCCCGCGAGCCTTGCGGTGACGATGGTCAGGATCGGGAAGGCGCCCAGCCATGCCCAGGCCAGGCCGATCGCCCCCCACTGGATACCGATCAGGAAAGCGGTGGCCATTAATATCGCCCCGATCGCGGCGATCCGGGCGGTGGTGCCGGGCCGGCCCAGCGCATTGCTGACCGGCGCGAACATCACCTGCAGCGTCATGAACGGCATGGCGAGCGCAAGAATCGATACGAACGGCGCCATCTCCAGCCATTTCTGGCCGAACAATGTCTCGACCAGCGGTTCCGCGGTGACGGCCATGCCCAGATAGATGGGGCAGGAGATCAGCATCAGCAGCCGCACCGCCTTGCAGAAGGACCAGGCAACCCGCGACACATCCTTCTGCATGCGGGCATAGGCCGGGAAGGCGACCTCGTTCAGCGGCGGGATGAACTTGCTGACGAAGATCTGGGTCAGGAACAGCGCTTCGGCATAAAGGCCCAGCTGATGCGGCGTGAGGACGCGGCCGCCGATGAAGATGTCGCTCTGGCTCTGGATGATCCAGAAGAGCTGGCTGCCGAGCAGCGACGCGCCATAGAGGATCATCGCCCGCGTGCCGCTGAAATCGAAGCTGGGAATCGGGCGAAAGCCGGTGACCAGCATATAGCCCAGTGCCTTCACCCAGAATCCGGTCATCGGCGCGAACACCAATGTCCACACGCCCCAGCCCGACAGGGCACCGACCAGCGCCATCGCGGCCGACGCGATCGCGGCGATCAGGTTGATGAAAGCGGGGCGCCGGAAATCCAGGGCACGGGCGGTGATCGCCTCGGGAATCGCGATGAAGGGGGTGGAGAGATAGAGCAGTGCCTGCACCCGCAGCAGCTGCGCCACCATCGGCTGGTCATAATAGTCGGCGGCCAGCGGCGCGATCGCCAGTTGAAATAGCGCCAGGCTGCCGTTCAGCAGCAGCATGATGGTGAAGGCCTGACGCAGCCGGTGGGATTCGAGATCCTCCGACTGAACCAGCGCGGCGACCAGGCCATAGCCATTGAGGAAGGTGGCGAAGTTCAGGATCACTTGGGTCATGGCGAACAGGCCATAATCTTTGGGGTCGAGCAGGCGGATCACCGCCAGCGTCACCACCCAACTGAGAATCTGCGAGATGATCTGGCTGCCCGAGCGCCAGAATATCGCTTTCTTCACCCGTGCGCCGAACCCTGCGTCGGCGGCATCGGCTTCCTGTAGCCCCATAGTCATCCTGTATCCCTAGGCGAAATGCCCGTGTTTTGGGGTTTAGACCGGAACCGCCAAAAAAATGTGAAACAAAATTGCAAAAAGCGTTTGACGGTTCCGGCTGCCCCGCCTAGAGGGCTTTTCACCGGACGGGGCGGCGCTGCTGAGGCGCTTGACTGACCCGGTCGCCCACATAGACGGACATTGGTCCTCTGAACGAGAGTTTAGGGAACGCTGGTTGTCCGGTTTTGATGTCGGGTTGGCTCTTTGACATTGTGATTTAGATGAAGGGACATGTGGGCGGCGGCCCCGGGTTCTTACGGCTTTCAGGCGTAGGATGCTCGGTAAAATTTAGGCCGTTCCTATATGTCTCGATATATTCCACTAGAATATATTGTGCAGGAATGGCTCCTGAAAATGAGCGGTTTCTGATCGGGCTTATTCCGCCTGGTTAGAGATCGGACATCAAACTTG
>NZ_QLJK01000090.1:0-2300 GCF_003950715.1 Sphingomonas sp. S-NIH.Pt3_0716
CGACGGGAGCGACGGAACCAGTTGGGCGTGGCGCTGCAACTCGCGCTCCTGCGGCACCCGGGCATCACGCTTGCGCAGTTGATACAGGACAGGGGAGCAATACCCCATGATCTCGCCGCTTTCGTCGCGGAGCAACTTGGTCAGCACGTAACCGAGCTGGCCAACTATGCGGCGCGGGATCAGACAATGACGGATCATGCCCGTGAGCTGGCGGCGCGTTTGGGGCTTCGGGGGCCAACCCGCGCCGATATTCCCTTCATGGTCGAGGCGGCCGCGAGAACGGCATGGGCGACCGACAAGGGGATGACGATTGCGATGGGCGTGGTCACCGCCCTGCGCGAGGCCCGGATTTTGCTGCCGTCCATCTCCACCATCGAACGCGCCAGCAGCGCGGGACGTGCCCGCGCGCGCAAGCAGGCCGCCCACGCCCTGATCGCCGATCTCAGCGCCGAACAGGTCCAGGCCCTCGATCAGCTCTTCGACGCCGCCGGCGGCATGAGCCATCTCGCCTTGCTTAAGACCATCCCCGTCGCGGCCAAGCCCGATCACGTCCGCCAGATCCTCGACCGTCTGAGGCAGGTGCGGAAGATCGATATTTCCCCCGACGTCGCGGGCCGCATCCACGCGGACCGATTTCGGCAATATGTCAGGGAAGGCCGTGCGTCGCCTGCCTATATGATCGAGCGCTATATTCCCTCCCGGCGACGCGCCACGCTCGTTGCCTTCCTGCTCGATCTTGAAGAACGGCTGACGGACAGCGCCCTGGAGATGGCGGACAAGCTGATCGGCGGCATCTTCACCCGCGCGAAGAACGCCCAGGCGCGCAGCTATGCCGCCACGTCGAAGAACGTGGCCCGGCTGATGCTGATCTTCCGCAGGACGATCGACGCGCTCACCGATGCAGTCGATACTGGCGAAGATCCTATGGAGGTCCTGGATGCCTCAGTAGGATGGCACACCCTCCTGAAGGCCAGACCGGAAGTGGCGACGATCGCGGAAACCGCCAATCTTGATCCGCTGAGGGTCGCGGCCGACCGCTATGCGACGTTGCGCAAGTTCGCCCCTGATCTGCTTGAAGCACTACAGTTCAGGGCCGGAAAGGGCAGCGCGAAAACGATTGCCGCTATCGAGATGCTGCGCGACCTCAATAGGTCGGGCAAGCGCGATCTGCCTGCCGACGCTCCGATGCCCTTCCGCAAGGAATGGCAGAAAATCGTCATGGGCGATGACGGCAAGATCAATCGGCGGCTCTGGGAAATCGCGACTATCGCGCATCTACGCAACAAGCTGCGCTCCGGTGATGTCTGGGTGGAACGATCGACGGGATACCGCCAGTTCGACAGCTACCTGCTAAGCGAACCGAAGGCCAAGCCGATCGTGTCGGCTCTTGGTCTGCCACCCACAGCCGGCGAATGGCTCGAACAGCGGGGCCGCGAACTGGACTGGCGGCTGAAGAAATTCGCCCGGAGCCTGAAGCGCGACGCTCTGGAGGGTGTGCGATACCGCGACGGCCGCCTCCAGATATCCCCCGTTCGCACGATCGCAACGCCCGACGCCGAAGCCCTGGCCGACCGGCTCGATGCGATGATGCCACGCATCCGTATCACCGAACTGCTACATGAGGTGGCGCAGGAAACTGGCTTTCTTTCGGCGTTCACCAACCTGCGCACCGGCGAGCTATGTCCCAATGAAAATGCGCTGCTCGCCACGATCCTCGCCGACGCCACCAATCTCGGCCTGTCGCGCATGGCCGCCGCGAGCCAGGGCGTCACGCGCGATCAACTCCTATGGACCCATGACGCCTATATCCGCGACGAGAGCTACCGCGCGGCGCTCGCCGTCCTCATCAACGCGCACCACCGCCTGCCATTCTCGCGGGTATGGGGCGACGGCACAACGTCCAGTTCCGATGGTCAGTTCTTCAGGGGCGCGAAGCGCGGCGCATCGGGCGGCGACATCAACGCCCGCTATGGCGTCGATCATGGCTTCAGCTTCTACACCCATGTTTCCGATCAGCGCGGGCCCTACCACGTCAATGTGATCTCGGCCGCCACGCATGAAGCGCCCTATGTCCTCGACGGCCTCATCAGCCATGGCACCGATCTCAGGATCGTCGAGCATTACACCGACACCGGCGGAGCGACCGATCATGTCTTCGCCCTGTGCGCGATGCTGGGATTTCGCTTCTGCCCGCGCCTGCGCGACTTTCCGGACAGGCGGCTTGCGCCGATCGCGCCGGTTTCGGCCTATCCGTCCATCGCCCCGTTGTTGGGCAAGCGTATCCGCACCGACATCATCAA
>NZ_QLJK01000091.1:0-2210 GCF_003950715.1 Sphingomonas sp. S-NIH.Pt3_0716
GTGATCTGCCCCCCGTTGAGTGGCCCAGAGACTATGATAGTCTGGACCACGAAAGGGACGATGAATGCCGAGCAAGAAGCACAAGCCGGAAGAAATTATCGGCAAGCTGCGTGAAGTTGAGATTGTTCTGGCGCAGGGAGCCTCGACAGCAGAGGCGTGCCGCCGGATCGCGGTCAGCGAGCAGACATACTATCGCTGGCGCAGGGAATATGGTGGCCTGAAGACCGACCAGGCGAGGCGGATGAAGGATCTGGAGAAAGAGAACCAGCGGCTACGCCGGGCGATTTCGGATCTGACGTTGGACAAGCTGATCTTGCAGGAAGCTGCCAAGGGAAACTTCTGAGCCCCGCGCGGCGGCGGCGCTGCATCGATCAGTTGCGACGAGATTTGCCGATCCGGGTGTCCGAGCGACGGATATGCCGGGTGCTGGGGCAGCATCGATCGACACAGCGCAAGGTGCCGCGTGGGGCAGATGACGAACAGGCGCTCACGGAGGACATCGTCGCGCTGGCGAAGCAATATGGCCGCTATGGCTACCGCCGAGTGACGGCGTTGCTATGCCATGCGGGGTGGACGGTGAACCACATGGCGTAAACGGGAGTGGTGCTTCTGAGATAGCCTGTTGTCCCCTGAAGGAGGACGGAAGATGACTTGCTATGTTGGCCTGGACGTGTCGATGAAGGAAACTGCGATCTGCGTTGTGGACGAGATGGGCAATCGCGTATGGGACGGGAAGACGCGAACGGATCCGGATGCCATTGCGGCCGTGCTGGCGCGGAGGGCAGCCGGAGCCGTGAAGATCGGCATCGAGACGGGGCCGATGACAGTGTGGCTGTGGCATGCGCTGACTGAGCGAGAGCTGCCGGTCGTGTGCCTTCATGCCAGGCATGCTGCGGCAGCGCTGAAACTGCAGATGAACAAGACGGACCGCAACGACGCTTTTGGGCTGGCAAGGCTGGTCCGCTCAGGCTGGTACCGGCCGGTCGCTGTTCGCTCGATGGAGACGCACCGTTTGCGTGCGCTCCTGATCACGCGAGATCAGCTGGTCGGTATGAGCACCGCTCTCATCAACAAGATACGCGGTCTAGCGAAGACTTTCGGTATTTTGGTCGGACCTGGCAAGGGGGGCACCTTCGAGCGCCAGGTCCGGGCGACCCTACCGGACGATCCGGTCGTCGCCGCCTTGTTCGAGAGCCTGCTGGCGATGCTGGGGACGTTGCGGGAGCGACAGCATGCCATCGCCAAACAGCTCGGCCGGGTTGCTCGACAGAGTGGCGCCTGCCGCTTGATGATGACGATGCCGGGAGTTGGTCCACTGACGGCCGTCAGCTTCATGACCACCATCGAGGATCCTCACCGGTTCCGGCGCTCGCAGGATGTCGGCGCCTATCTTGGTCTTACCCCGCGTCGCTATCAGTCGGGCGAGGTCGACATCAACGGCCGCATCTCCAAGTGCGGAGATCGCCTCACCCGCAAACTGCTGTTCGAAGCGGCCAATGTCATGCTGTCGCGGACCTCGCAGGCGTTAGCGTTGAAGGACTGGGGGGCCGCCGTTGGCCGCAGATCGGGCTTCTGGAAGGCGCGCGTTGCGCTGGCCCGCAAGCTGGCGGTGATCCTGCACCGGATGTGGATCGACGGCCGGGACTTTGAGCCGAAGGTAACTGCCATGGCCTGATATCAGCTTTTCTAGGTGCCGCCCCGCCAAGGTGCGGCCACGGCCATCTCGTGACCCGCTTCGTGACCATTTGGAACACGGGAACCACATCGAGAGGCCGGCGATCTAGCGCCATACTGAGGCTGCACCCGTGCTGACCTCGAAGACGACAACGATGCGCAAAGCAGATCGACTACGAGCACCTTGGCAAACGGCTTGACCGATTAGACGACAAACGGGTCGAGCGGATATGGCGACGCGAAGGACTGAAGGTCCCGCTGCGTCAGCCCAAACGGGGACGCCTGTGGCTCAACGACGGATCATGTATCCGCTTGCGGCCTGAGTATTCCGGGCATGTGTGGGCCTACGACTTCGTCGAAGGGCGCACGCACGATGGCCGCAAGTTCCGGATTCTGACGATCATCGACGAGGCCAGCAGGGAATGCCTGGCACTCATCGTTGCCCGGCAGCTCAAACACGAGGATGTGCTGGCGGCGCTGGCTGACCTGTTCATCTCGCGTGGGCCACCAGCGCATATACGATCCGATAACGTCCT
>NZ_QLJK01000092.1:0-1982 GCF_003950715.1 Sphingomonas sp. S-NIH.Pt3_0716
TCGAAGGGCGACGACCAGTCGAACGCCGCGCAGCGGCGCGCGCTCGATGCGGCCGGCTGCAAGCGGGTGTTCGAGGAGACCGCCAGCGGTGGGCGGTGGGACCGACCCAAGCTTCTGGAGATGATCGGCCAGTTGCGCGACGGAGACGTCGTCGTCGTCTGGAAGCTTGACCGGCTGTCGCGCAGCCTAAAGGATATGCTGCACATCATGGAGCGGATCGAGCTGGCAGGCGCGGGCTTCCGCTCACTGACCGAGGCGATCGACACCACCACCGCGGCAGGGCGGATGATGATGCAGATGGTGGGAAGCTTCGCCGAGTTCGAGCGGGCCATGATCCGCGAGCGTACCAGCGCCGGCCTTGCCCAGGCTCGCGCAGAAGGACGGATCGGCGGGCGTCGGCCCAAGCTCGGCGACAAGCAGCGCCGCGAAATCGCCGAGTCCGTCACGTCCGGCCGCAAGTCCGGTGCCGAGATGGCGCGGCTCTACGGCGTCAGTGAACCCACCGTCTCGCGCATCGTCGCCGCGCACCGCCAGCAATTCAGTCAGCAGCAGAGGGAACAGGCATGAAGCGTGGTCACGATCTGTCCGGCGTCATGAAGTTCGCCACCTCGCCGGCCTGGGGCGAGCATCTGGGCGAGGCGCTCGGCGATCATCTCGGGCTGGCGATGGAGGAGTTCGACTTCGAAGCGGACGAGCTGGCGGACATCGTCGGCGATCATTGGGCCGGCGTGTTGTGGGGATGCGCGTTCGAGGATCTGCTGACGCGCACCATCCAACCCGACCGGAACATCGTCGATGACTATATTCGGCGCCGGGGCTGGAATGAGAGCGGCCCGACCAAAATCTACCTGCGTGCCCTTCGATCGTCAGTGATGAGCCTCCACGAGGTCAGCGAGGTCGAGCCCGGCAGCGGCTTCCTCGTGCGCGACCTGATCCGGGGCGGCGAGCCGCTTCGAGTATCCGAGCGCAGCGCCTCGCAGACGCTGAAGCAATGGGACAGGATCGGTGCCCGCGTCGTGCAGGTCGGAGGCAAGCACCTCCTGTCGGGCGGCGTGCTGTCGTTCACGATGGAGGCGGCCGAGGCGCTCGTCGCCGATCTACGGCGCTCGAAGGGCAAGCGCAGCCCGCGCACCGCGTTGAACCTAGACGCCGACGATCTGGCTGCACTTCCGGCCCTCATCAGCACGGCATGGCTGTTCGATGTCGTTCCCAAGACCATGGGACCGGCGCCCATCCCCACGCTGCACAACATTGATGGCGAGGAGGTGATGTTCCACCGCGTGCGCTTTCCCTTCGCACGCGGCGTGACCCAGGCGCTGGTCGGCGAGCGGCTTGATACTGTCCCTGCGCTTCAGCGGGAAACCACGCACTTTTGGAACTGGCTGGGCGAGAAACCGAACGGAAAAGCGAAAAGCACCGGGCGCATGGCGTGGGGTGTGACGATGGCGGACGGCACCCCGGTGCTCGGCAATGTCGAATTGAAAGGCCGCGCCCTGATGCTCGCCGTCACCTCGGCCGAGCGAGCGAAACGCGGCACCGCGCTTATCAACGATGCGCTCGCCGGGTTGGTCGGCTCGCCGCTGACCACGATTGAGACGGTCGAACAGGCCATGGCGGCGCGGGCCGAGGGGCTGACATCATCCGAACCGGCACCCGCCATTGCGCCAGAGGTTGCAACCCCGCTCATCCATGCCATGCTCGACCGTCAGTACCGCGCGACGCTCGATGAACCCGTCGGCATGCTCGGCGACATCACCCCGCGCGCAGCCGTTCAAACTGCCGCAGGCCGGCACCGAGTAGCCGGGTGGCTCAAGCATCTCGAAAACCGCAGCAGCAGCCAACTCGACGCGAACGACCCGATGGCCACCTACGACTTCACTTGGATATGGCGCGAACTTGGCATCGAGAACCTGCGCAAATAGTTCGCTACCCCTGACGTCGATGCCTACCGTGAATCCGTGTCCCTACAATGCACAGAGGCC
>NZ_QLJK01000093.1:0-1820 GCF_003950715.1 Sphingomonas sp. S-NIH.Pt3_0716
TGAAAATTACACCAATGCCGGGGGGAGTGGCCCTCGGGCTACGCCCTCACGCCACTCCCCCCGGCATGTAACACGATGGCCTGGTTTTACGCCGCCGAATGGCCGACTTTTGCTCCGCCGTTGACACAGTAGCTCCCAATTCTATTTTTCCAGGGCGAAACTGCACACTGGCCTCGTAGGCATTGGTGCTTTGATCCTTGAGGCGAGGGTTCCCTTCGAAAAGGGTGTAGGCATCCTCGACCGTTCCATAGGGGCGCAGATATTCCAGCGGGACCCTGTCTATCCGCTTGCTGAAACTGGCTCCGAACTGCAGCTTTTTGTTGAACCGGTAACTGGCGTGAAAGCTGGGGAAGAGGCCGGCCCTGTTTATCTGAATCGTCGCGACGCCGGGACTGGAAATTTGGCGGCGATTTGCTTCACCGCGCAAGCCCGGTGCGACGGTTAAAGCCCCGAATGTCTGCTGGAACGACGCATAGGCAGAGAGGGTAGCGCTGCGCGCATCATACGCATCGTTGATGTCGGAGCCGAACAAACCGTCGCTATCGTTGCTCATAAATCGATAGGTTTGCGTAGTGTCATCAACATGCCAGGCGCTGCCCAGCGAAAGAAGTTGCCCCACAGCCATGGGATGTTTCCAGTCAATTTGGACATCGATCGACGTGGAGGGCTTGCGCACGTCGAGCGTATAGAGGCGTCCATCGCTGAATCGGGCGTCAGTCACATCATGCACATTGGGATTTGTGTAAAACTGGACAGCCGCATTGAGCGCCTCTCCCTCTTTTTTGCCCTTATGATCGAAGCTCAATTCTCCGGTAACATAGCTCCCTATACTGCTGAGGCGGCGACGTTCTGAAAAAGGCGCGAAGTCCGGGGTAACGGCAACATAATCGACTTTGTCTGTGACAATATCATGCCCGCCGCCACCGCCCAGTTGTGCTGAGACGCTCGTTCTGGCGCCCAATTTGTACGACGCTTTGCCGCTAAGACGTCCGACAGTACCAGCATAGGTATACAGACCCGTCTCCCGGTTAACTGTCGGCGGGCTGTCATCCTGCATCCCAACGCTGCGCTCCTTGCGATAGCTTCTGCGGAGCATGGTGCCGGCATTGCCTCCCCCCTTCAGCTGGTAAGTCCAGTTGCCAGCTTTGTAATTCAGGGTCGTATCGCCAAGGGCATAGCCATAACTGGATTCTTCCAGGCTTGCGTTGCCAGACAGTCCCTCCACCCGTGATTTTCGCAGCACCAGATTGATGATGCCACCTGCGCCCTCAGACGAAAATTGTGCGGAGGGATTGGTAATCACCTCTATTCGCTCGATATCGCTACCGTGCACCGTGCGCAGATATTGCGAGGCATCGCCAATGTAAGGGCGGCCATCCACGTAGATCCGGGTCAATCCAGATCCAAGCACCAGAATGCGGTCGTCAGGGGTGATGGTCACCGCCGGGAGGCCGCGCAACAATTGGACGGCATTCTTCTGGGCGGAATGAGGAGTTTCGCGGACCTGATAGGTTCGGCGATCAATTTTAAGGGTTTCTTCGGTACGTTTCCCGACGACTTCAATGACATCGGTCGCGTCTTCAACGACCACGACAGGCGCAGTGATCGGCAAATCCGTCAAGGGCATGTCGTCCCGGAAAGGGCGACGGCTGGCATGCTCCCTTTCATACCAGCGCCTGGTTCTCGGACTGTTTGTCATTTTCAGAAGACGACTGCACCAGTTGATTGGGCGTAATGGCTGTTGTGCAGCCAGCTCCTGACAGTTCAATATCAGAAGTGATCTGCACCAATCTCGACTATGCTCAATACTCGTGTGCACC
>NZ_QLJK01000094.1:0-1748 GCF_003950715.1 Sphingomonas sp. S-NIH.Pt3_0716
CGACGAGGAAGCCGCGTTCAAGAGGGCGGCTAAGTTGGTGCTTGGGTTCTCCGATGCACAGATGGACGCGGAAGTAGCGGCGGGCCGAATGTTAGAGGTGAATTGCGATGGCTAAGGCATACAAGAGTGAGGCAATGGCGGCCGTCCATGAAATGATGGAGGGCTTTTATCAGTCTGGCGCGATCGACAAGCAGACGATGCGCGAGTTTGATGACGCCTGCCTGACAGCAGTTGAGCCGATGCCCCCCGAGGAAATCCGCGCAATCCGGGAGCGCGAACACCTGTCGCAACCAGTCTTTGCCCGGTATCTCAACGTGAGCAAGGGCCTCGTTTCGGATTGGGAGCGGGGTGTGAAGAAGCCGGGAGGCCCGGCGCTGCGGCTTCTGACAGTCATCCAGAAAAAGGGTGTTCAAGCGATTGCTTGATTGCTGGCAAAGAGGCAATTAGGCAATGTATTCGCCTGCAACCCGCCCCCGGCTGTCCCTACGGCCCTAGATGATGAGAGCGGGCCAGCCGGGGGCTAGCGCCGTGCCTGCGGAGGCCAAGCCATGACGACCAAGACGGCCGAAACGATCATCCGGGAGCTGGCGGCCCGACATGGGGTTGCCGTTCAGCGCACGGCGCTGGACGATTGGGCCGATGATGCCACCCGGCTTTCCGGCGACGATGGTGTTGTTGATGAAGTCGGGGAGCTGGTCGTTGCCTTACGGCGAGCGCAGGCCGTTGACGGGATCGAGCTGACCCGGCTCCATTCGCGTTATCTGGACGAACGGGACGCGGCGTAGCCGCCCGGCCCGGAGGCGAACGCGCCCCCATGTCGCGCTGTAGTGAGCCGGAGGGCCGCCAGTGACAAAGCCCCGGTGCGTCAGCGCCGGGACCGCTTTTCCCATCTGGCCGGCTCGGGCAGGGGGGCTTTGAGCATGTCGCGCAGCTCCGCTTTCATTTCCTCGCCCGAAATCCCCGGTCGGGGATCATCGGCCGCCGCCTCGATGCTGCGCTTGAGCAGTTCCCGGCGCAGATCGGCATGGGGTTCCAGCTCCTTATGCTCGCCCAAGATCACGAACACGGCTTCGGACGGATCAAGGAACGTGTCCTGTTCGATCAGATCGAGCAGCCACAGGGCCAGCGACGGCGGCAAATAGGCTTCAAATCGCAATCCACCCTCTGCGACCTGGTTGCGGAGCCACTTGGCTTGCTCGACGGCATGGGCCTTGTCGGCGGGATCGGGCCATTCGGGCGCATCGGTGTCGGTCATGGCTTCATCCTTCATGCTTGGTCGAACAGCCCCCGGAACTCTGCATCGGCGTAATAGGCGAGCTTGCCGGCGACGATCGGGCGTTGCCCGGCGAGGAACAGCAATTCGACATGCTGCGGCAGGTTGCGGACCTCATCGGGGGTCAGCAGCGGGCGGGCCGTGTGCTGCTCGCCGTAGGAAATGCCGGATTTGTCGGAATCGAGCGCCCGGCTCATGGTCTGGAACACCACGGTTTCCTGCCCGAGCAGATCGGAGACAAGGCGGGCGCTATCGTGATCGTTGACGCCGAACACCTGTAGGACGCCGGCGTTTGACAGGAAGGTGCCGGCGCGCTGCCCGTAGGTGGCGCGGAGCTGGTGAACGTCCTGCAGGATGGGCCAGAGCTGGACGCCGTAGCCGGCCATGAGGCCCATAGCGCGCTCGACGGGGGCCAGATGGCCGAGGGCGGCGAACTCATCGAGCAGATAGAGGACCGGCACGGCCGGCTTGGCGG
>NZ_QLJK01000096.1:0-1688 GCF_003950715.1 Sphingomonas sp. S-NIH.Pt3_0716
TCTGTGGTGATCGACCGGGATCGGCTTGAGGATGCGGCGTCGGGTCGGATCGAGAGCGTGCTGGCCGATGTCGCGGGCTTCCAGCAGTTCCGCCGCTCCGACAGCCGCGCCTCCAATCCCTCGAACCAGGGCGCCACGCTGCGCGCGCTGGGTGGCAATGCGTCGAGCCGGACCCTGGTGCTGCTCGATGGCGTGCCGGTGGCTGATCCCTTCTTCGGCTATATCCCCTTCTCGGCTTTGGTGCCCGACCGGCTGGCACTGGTGCGGGTGACGCGCGGCGGGGGCAGTGGCGCGTTCGGGGCCGGCGCGGTTGCCGGCACGATCGAACTGGCCAGCGCCACCCGCGACCAGATGCCGCACTTCGGTGCCAGCGCCTATTATGGCAGCAGGGATGCGACCGAGCTGTCGGCCAGCATCGCGCCGGACCTGGGCAGCGGTTACGTGTCGCTCTCGGGGCGCTGGGATCGGGGTGACGGCTTCCAGACTACGCCCCGCGACCAGCGCGTTGCCGCCACCGTTCCCGCCGCCTATGACAGCTGGTCGACCAATCTTCGCGCTGTCGCGCCGATCGACGCGACCTCGGAAATCCAGTTTCGCGGCACCCTGTTCCAGGACAATCGCACGCTGCGCTTTGCTGGCGCCGACAGCATGAGCCAGGGCCAGGACGCCAGCATCCGCTATATCAGCCGGGGCCGCTGGCAGGTCGATGCGCTCGCCTATCTCCAGGCGCGCAACTTTTCGAACATCGTCATCTCCTCCACCAGCTTCCGCAAGTCGCTCGACCAGCGCAACACCCCCTCGACCGGGATCGGCGGCAAGATCGAGCTGCGCCCGCCGGTCGGCGAGGATCATGTGCTGCGGATCGGCATGGATACCCGCTTTGCCACCGGCGACATGTTTGAGGATGCCTATAATGCCGGCCTCGCCAGCAACCCGCTGACATCACGCCGCCATGCCGGTGGTGACCAGATCACCAGCGGCATCTTTGCCGAGGATGACTGGAGCCCCGATGTCTTTGGCGGCAAGCTTGTCCTGACCGGGGGCGTGCGCGCCGATCGCTGGTCGATCCGCAACGGCTTCTACAAGGCGGTCAATGCAGCCGGTGTGGTGACGCAGGACAGCAGCTACGCCAATCGCTCCGACTGGGAATTTTCCGGCCGGGCCGGCGCGCTCTACCATGTCAGCGATGCGGTGGCGCTGCGCGGGGCGGCCTATAGCGGCTTCCGTTTGCCCACGCTCAATGAGCTCTATCGCCCCTTCGTCGTCTTCCCGATCACCACCCAGGCCAATGCGGCGCTCAAGCCCGAGAAGCTCAAGGGCGTGGAGGGCGGCATCGACCTGACCCCGGCGCCGGGCGTGCAGCTTTCGGCCACGCTCTTCTACAACCGGCTCGACGATGCGATCGCCAATGTCACCCTCATCAGCGTCGCCAACACCCGCCAGCGCCAGAATGTGAATGCGATCGTGGCGAAGGGCGTCGAACTGACCGCCAGCGCGCAGCTGCCGGCCGATTTCTCGCTGCTCGCTTCCTATGCCTACAGCCACAGCAAGGTCGATGCGCCGGGCATGGCATTCGACGGCTTCGCGCCGGCGCAGGTGCCGCGCCATTTCGCCAGCGCGACGCTGGCCTGGGCGCCCAAGGCCGGGCCGGAGCTTTCGGCGACGCTGCGCTACACGGCCAAGGAGCT
>NZ_QLJK01000097.1:0-1583 GCF_003950715.1 Sphingomonas sp. S-NIH.Pt3_0716
AAGGCGTCTAGAAAACTCTTATGTTCGATTTCAAGAGCCTTCGACATGATGAGGTCCTTTCCGCCTTAGATGACGAAGTCAAAGGTGTGGAGCTGATGTGCAGAGTAGGGAGCAGGGCTTTCGACGACGGTTGGCATACTCTTATGCGCGGGTTGGCTACCACATATCCGTATGTTCGTCTGGGGCTGCCTCTGCCTAGGGTCGGGCGTAGACGTTATTGTCCGCCACTTAGTTTTCACGAGGATTCCCCACCGGGGCCCTGCTCCCAACTTTGCACATCAAGCAGATGATGACGCTGGTTCTGTATTGCTCCTTTCTCGTCGCGATTTACCGAGGAAGAACCTTTATGCCCGAACAGTGGGAGAGACTTCCTGCCCGATTGCCCAGAGGAAGGCAGCCATTTCCCGCGCAATCGCCGCTACCGCGACGGTCTTGAGCTTGCCGGTAGTGATCATTCTGCGATAGCGTGCACAAAGCCGGATCTGGGCTTTCCATGCAATCTCGCGGACTGAGCGTGGTAGCCCGTCCAATCGGGCCTGAATCGTCTGGCTCACGCGAGCGGGATAGCGATAAGTCCATGCACCTTCGATTAGCACTCGGCGGGCTCGCCTATTGCCGGCCTTGGTGATGCCGCCGCGCTTCACCCGCTCGCCTGTTGAACTCTCAGATGGAACAAGCCCGAGGTATGCCATCAACTGCGGCGCCGTTTCGAAGCGTCGTACGTCGCCGATTTCCACGACAAAGGTGACCGCAGCGATGAACGCAATTCCGCGCATTGCCTGATAGGCCTCCACGACAGGCGCCATGGACCAGGACGCAACTACTTCCGCGACCTGTTTGGTCAGCCGGTCTTCACGGATGGCCGCATCCTCGATGGCCTGGATATATTCGGCGAGGACTATGTGATGGGCGGGATGGGTGAAACTCTGCGCCGCCAGCCATCGAAAATGGGCTCGTGTCCAAGGCGAGCGTCCCGGATAAATCCGACCATGGCGCAACAGGAATGACTGGAGTTGCTGACGTGCCTTCTTCAGCGCGTCGTGGGCGCACTCACGAGCGCGGACAAGGTCTCGCACAGCTTCATGGGCTTCGTCCGGAACCCAAACAGCAGTCAGCTCTCCGGCGCGATGCAACCGTGCCAGGCTGACTGCATCGCGCCGATTGGTCTTCACACGATCGCCCGGACGCTTGGGAATAAGGGATGGAGCAACGACCTGGCACTGATGCCCCAGCCCCATGATCTGGCGATAAAGGTCGTACCCGGTCGGGCCAGCCTCATAACAGAAGTGAAGAGTGGCCCCGCGCTTTGCCAACTTGGCTACCATCGATGCAACCGATGTCGGTTCGGCTGAGATATCGCCAAAGAAACGCACTTCGCCGTTCCGCTCCTTTTCCGCGACCGCAACCGAAATCTTCGCTTTCGATGTATCGAGTCCGATAAAGAGTTCGTTATACTCGCGCATGGTTCGCCCTCGCCTAAGCATGGGGATAGGCGCCGGCCCGTCCGGCGTAACCCCCGTTTCCTGCTTACTCCGAGGGCGGGCCAACTTCACCGCACGAACATACGGTCTAGGGGCTACTCA
>NZ_QLJK01000098.1:0-1583 GCF_003950715.1 Sphingomonas sp. S-NIH.Pt3_0716
CGCTCCTTTTCGGGGCGGGGCGCACGGGATTTGCGCGAATGGATCGCTCGGGAAGCCGAGGCGGCGACATCGAATGAGGATCTTGCCCGTCGCTTCGTTGCGGAGTGTCGCCGCACCCGCACGATCCTTCCCGGCTCCTCGACGATCGAGCGCCTTTGCGCCGATGCGCTGGTTGAGGCCGAGCGCCGGATCGAGGATCTTATCGCCCATCGCATCACGCCAACCCTGAGCGAGAATTTGGCTCACCTGTTGGAGGATACGGTGGATGGTCGCGTCACGCGCTTCGTATGGCTGCGACAGTTCGAGGTTGGCGCAAATTCAGCAGCCGCTAACCGGCTGATGGATCGACTGGAATATCTTCAAAGGTTCGATCTTCCGGCGGATTTGCTGGACGGCGTGCCGGCGCATCGTGTGACCCGGCTTCGCCGGCAGGGCGAGCGCTATTACGCCGACGGCATGCGTGATCTGCCCGAAGACAGGCGGCTTGCGATCCTCGCTGTCTGCACCCTGGAATGGCGGTCATCGCTGGCCGATGTCATCGTGGAGACCCACGATCGCATCGTAGGCCGTCTCTATCGGGCCTCCGAACGCCTTTGCAACACCAGGATCGCCGACGAAAAGGCGGCCGTTCGGGACACGCTGAAGTCCTTTGCCGAAATCGGTGGTGCTTTGCTTGGAGCGCAGGACGATGGCACGGCCCTGGACGGGATAATCGCCACCGGGCCTGGCTGGGAACGGTTCAGAACCCTTGTCGCCACGGCCTCCGCGCTGACCAACGTGCTCGCGGCCGACCCGCTCAGCCGTGTGCTGGACGGCTATCACCGTTTCCGCCTCTACGCGCCCAGGATGCTGCGCCTGCTCGACATGCAGGCGGCGCCGATCGCCACGCCTCTTCTGGCGGCCGTTGCGATGCTGCGTAACGGGATCAAGGTCGATCCGCCGGTGGATTTTCTACGTCCCAACTCGAAATGGCATCGTCATCTTTGCGCTGAGCCCAGCGGCGACCACCGGCTTTGGGAAATCGCGGTGCTGTTCCACATCCGCGACGCCTTCCGGTCCGGTGACATATGGTTGGCGGGATCGCGCCGCTATGGCGACCTCAAGCAGCTTCTGGTCCCGCCACAGGCGATAGAGCAGACCGCGCGGCTCGCCGTGCCGCTGCGACCCGGCGAATGGCTGGCCGAGCGCAGGGCTCGACTGGATACACGGCTGAAGGAGTTTGGCCGCGCGGCGCGAACCGGCACGATCCCAGGCGGCATCATCGAGAACGGCAAGCTGCACATCGACAAGCTGAGGGCCGACACGCCCGAAGGGGCCGAGGATCTCGTGCTCGATCTCTATCAACAGCTCCCGCCCGCGAGGATCACCGATCTGTTGCTGGAAGTCGATGAGCGAACCGGATTTTCCGAGGCGTTCACGCATCTGCGCACCGGCGCGCCCTGCAGCGACCGGATCGGCCTGATGAACGTGTTGCTGGCGGAAGGCGTCAATCTCGGTTTGCGCAAGATGGCGGCGGCGACCAACACGCACAGCTTCTGGGAATTGCTGCGGATCGCGCGCTGGCATGTCGAAGGCAGCGCCTA
>NZ_QLJK01000099.1:0-1572 GCF_003950715.1 Sphingomonas sp. S-NIH.Pt3_0716
TACGCGGACAGCGCCTAGACGTCTTTCGTACTCGGCCAAGCGCTCTGGACAGTTGGTTGCCGTGGCTGAACGAGCGCTGGGATACCGGATCCCGCAACGCCTTGGCGCTCTGGCGTGAGATGCGTGCTGAACCGCCCCGGGTTTGCCGGAGGCTCCAACTTCTGAGTAAGTGGAGCCGATATGAGCAAAACGACGAACAAGTTTGCACCTGAGGTTCGCGCACGGGCGGTGCGCATGGTGCTGGATCACGAGGCTGAACATCCTTCCCGCTGGGCAGCAATGATTTCCATCGCCGAGAAGATCGGGTGCTCGGCGCACACATTGAATGAGTGGGTAAAGAAGGCCGAGGTGGACAGTGGCAAGCGTGCTGGTGTGCCCACCGAGATGGCGGACCGCCTGAAGGCGCTGGAACGCGAGAACCGCGAACTGCGCCAGGCCAACGAGATACTGCGTAAGGCGAGCGCATATTTTGCCCAGGCGGAGCTCGACCGCCCATTCAAACGATGACGGCTTTCATAGACGAGCATCGGGCGGAATATGGGGTCGAGCCGATTTGCAGGGTTCTGCCGATTGCCCCATCCACCTACCATGAGCGTGTCGCACAGCGGCGGGATCCGGGGCGGCTGTCAGATCGTGCCCGGCGCGATCAGGATTTGAAGCCCGAGGTCATGCGCGTCTTTGCCGAGAATTTCGGCGTTTACGGTGTGCGCAAGGTCTGGCGGCAGATGAACCGCGAGGGCTTTGCTGTGGCCCGATGCACCATCGAGCGGCTGATGCGCGATCTGGGTTTGCAGGGGGTAATCCGTGGCAAGCCTGTGCGAACCACGATCAGCAACAAGGCTGCGCCTTGCCCGCTCGATCACGTCAACCGGCAGTTCCATGCTCCGGCGCCCAACATGCTCTGGGTGTCGGACTTCACCTATGTCGCGACGTGGGCGGGCTTTGTCTATGTCGCGTTCGTGATCGACGTCTATGCCCGCTATATCGTGGGCTGGCGCGTCAGCAGGACTGCCCACGCCAGCTTCGTGCTGGACGCACTGGAGCAGGCTATCCACGAACGACGCCCTGTCCATCGGGGTGGTCTCATCCATCACAGCGACCGCGGATCGCAATACGTGTCGATCCGATACTCGGAGCGGCTTGCCGAAGCCGGGATCGAGCCATCGGTTGGTAGCGTCGGCGACAGCTATGACAATGCTTTGGCTGAGACGATCAACGGCCTTTATAAGGCCGAGGTGATACATCGGCGAGGACCATGGCGGTCCTTTGAAGCCGTGGAATATGCCACGCTGGAATGGGTGGACTGGTTTAACAACCGGCGCCTGCTCGAGCCCATCGGCAATATCCCGCCGGCTGAAGCTGAGGAACTGTACTACGCAATGCTGGACGACGTCCCCATGGCTGCGTAACTTAAACCAAATAGCCTCCGGCAAACCCGGGGCGGTTCAGAGTTTGACTTCAATCACTGCATCAATGCCGCCTTCGGAGCGGCGGCGGTCAAAACGAGGAATGGTCGCAACGCGTCTGATTATGATGCTCGACAGTATCTCAGCGACTCCCGCATTTGTGCGG